>NZ_JCAOER010000001.1:0-220182 GCF_059579415.1 Fructobacillus sp. ChS1-6f1-1-27
GACTGACGCCGATTGAATATCGGGCATCAGTCCTCAAGGCCGCTCAATGACATGTCCTAATTTTGGGGTTCATATCACACAGTGGGAGCTTTTTCTTTTACATAATTTTTAGTCGAAAGGAGGGACGGTTATGGCAGAATTTTTGCAGGCGAAAGATGAGCGAAAAATTTTACATGTCGACTTAGACGCCTTTTATGCCCAGGTTGAAATGCGGGATAATCCCAAATTAAAAACCGTCCCCCTGATTATTGGCCGTGACCCGGACTTACACCATGGACACGGCGTTGTTGCCACGGCCAATTACATTGCCCGTCAGGCTGGCGTTCATTCGGCGATGGGGTCAATTGAGGCCAAAAGAGCCTGCCCGAATGCCACCTTTGTCCAGCCAGACTTTGATAAGTACCGGTCGGTTTCAGCCCAAATCCATGCCGTTTTTGCTGAATTTACCGATAAGGTCGAGCCGGTTGCCTTAGACGAAGCCTACCTGGATGTGACTGATAACCCCTTGGCTGGGGCAACTTTAGCCGCCCAACTCCGTCACCGGATTTTTCAAGAAACCCAGTTAATTTGTTCGGTCGGGATTTCCTATAACAAGGTCTTAGCCAAGCTCGGTTCTGAATACAATAAACCTAATGGGGTGACGGTGATTTCACCAGAAGTGGCGCTGGACTTTGTGGCGGCGCTGCCGATTAAAGACTTTCGTGGCGTTGGTAAAAAAGCTCAGGAGAAGTTTCAGAAATTGGGAATCAAAACCGGGGCAGACTTACGGGAAATGAGTCAAGATGACCTGCGCGTCCACTTCGGCTCCTTTGGCGACCAGCTCTACTGGCAGGCCCGGGCGACTCACTTCGGTCAGGTCAAAGACCACCGGGTCCGTCAATCGGTTGGTAAGGAAAATACCTTTGAGTTTCCGCTGACAAACCGGGGCCAGGTCTTGTCAACCTTTAAGGATTTGTCCCAAAAGGTAGTGGCGGCCATGCAGCAAAAGCACTTGGTTGGTCGGACGTTGAATATCAAGGTTCGTGACGATGACTTTAAGACTCAGACCCGGTCAATTACCCAGGACAAGGCCTTTGACCTCGATGCTGACTTTTTGGCCCGTAAGGCCCAGTCAATCTTTGATGATTTGTACTTGGATGATTTTTCAATCCGCTTGCTGGGCATTACTTTTTCAAATGTCTCGGCTCAAAATTTTCAGCCGTTATCTTTATTTGACTATGATCAAAAAGGCCAAGATTAAGTCTGATTAAGCCAAGTTATTTCTTGCCTTACTAAGGGTGGGGGAAGTACGGTATAATAAAGGATAGTAGGAAAAAATGAAAGGGCAACCATGGCCAAGATTCAAGCAGATATTTTAGAACAAATTAAGCGTTACGACACGATTATTATCCACCGCCACCAGCGGCCTGACCCAGATGCTTACGGGTCACAATTGGGGCTAAAGGCCATCTTGCAAGCCTCTTTCCCTCAAAAAAAGGTCTATGCGGTTGGAAAAGAGATTCCAGGACTTGCTTGGATTGGGGATGGTCAGCCATTGGTTGATGATGTGCCGGATTCAGCTTATAAGAAGGCTTTGGTCATTGTCTGTGACACTGCCAATGACCCTCGGATTGATGACCAGCGTTGGAACCAGGGGTTGGAGATTGTTAAAATCGACCACCACCCCAATGTTGAACCATACGGGGACTGGCAGTGGGTTGAAGATGAAGCTTCGGCTACTTCTGTTTTGATTTACAAATTTTATGAAATGCTCAAAGACCAAGGCTTAAAGATGACTAAGGAAGCTGCCCGGTTCTTGTATATCGGAATTATCGGTGATACTGGTCGCTTTATGTACTCGCTTGACCAAGAAACCTTCGATGTAGCGGGTAAGTTGGTTGCCTATGACTTTGACTACCAAAAGATTTATAACGCGATGACAACTTTGTCTGAAAACGCGGTTAAGTTCTCAGGTTATGTCATGCAACACATTAACGTTTTGCCATCTGGCTTTGGCTACGTCGTCTTGAAGCGCGACTTGATTGACAGCTTTGACCTTGGCAATGCTGGGACTTCCTTTGTGGTTTCAATCCCATCCCGGGTTGATTCTGTGAAGGCCTGGGCAATTTTTGAAGAACAAGAAAACGGCGATTACCGCGTGCGCTTGCGGTCTCGGTCAGTCGTGATTAACACGATTGCCCAAGACTTTGATGGTGGTGGTCACCCAATGGCCTCTGGGGCCTGGGCTTACAGCGAGGCTGATATTCAAGAAATTATTGGCCGAGTAGAAGCTGAGCTTGAAAAGAGCCAAGATTAGTAACTTTTAAAGGACAAAAAATGACAACAGTTAACCAACAGTTTGCCGAATTTAATTTAAAGCCTGAGGTCCTAGCGGCCTTAAAGGCGATTGGCTTTGACCGGCCAACCCCCATCCAAGCCAAGTTGATTCCAACAATTTTGCGGGGTGGGGATGTCGTCGGCCAGTCTCAGACTGGTTCAGGTAAAACTCACACCTTTTTGGTGCCAATTTTTAACCAATTGAAGCCAACGCTGCAACAAACCCAGGTCGTGATTGCGACGCCCTCACGGGAATTAGCCGCTCAGATTACCAAGGCTGCCCGCGAATTTGCCGAAAAAATGGGCTTGGAAAAGGTTTCGATTGCCGAATATGTCGGTGGGACCGATAAGGCTCGGCAAATCCGTCAGCTAGAAAAGCACCAAGCCCAGATTGTCGTCGGAACACCCGGTCGATTGAAAGACTTGGTCCAAAGTTCTGCCTTGGTCGTTAACCAGGTTCAGACCTTGGTGGTCGACGAAGCCGATATGACGATGGATATGGGCTTCTTGAATGAAGTCGATTTCTTGGCCGGAGCGATGCCAAAGGACTTGCAGACTTTGGTCTTTTCAGCCACTATGCCAGAAAAGTTGAAGCCGTTTTTGAAAAAGTACTTGGATAACCCAGCCTTTCAAACGATCCCAACGGAAGCCACCATCGCTGATACGATTGATAACTGGTTGGTGCCAACTAAGTCCAAGGATAAGGAAGAAGTCATTGACAAATTGTTGACGATTTTCAACCCTTACCTGGCCTTGATCTTTGCCAATACCAAGGAGCGGGCCAAGGAATTGGCTGCCCACCTCCGTGGCCAGGGCTTAAAGGTTGCCGAGATTCACGGCGATATCCCACCCCGTGAGCGGAAGCGAACGATGAAAGGTATTTTGCACCTCGACTACCAATACGTGGTGGCCACTGATTTGGCTGCTCGCGGAATTGATATTGAAGGGGTTTCCCACGTCATTAATGACGGGGTGCCAAACGAATTGGAATTCTTCGTTCACCGGGTTGGCCGGACGGGCCGGAATGGGTTGGCCGGTACGGCCGTGACCTTGTATGGACCGGATGAAGAAGATAAGATTGCCGAATTGGAAAACTTCGGGGTTCACTTCGCTCATAAACAAATCCGGGGTGATGAAATCGTCGATGTCAAAGACCGTAAGGCCCGGGTCCAACGCCAGGCCACGACCAACAAGCTTGACCCCGAAATGGTCGGGATGGTCAAGAAAAAGAAGAAAAACGTTAAGCCTGGCTATAAGCGCCAAATTAAGAACAAGATTAAGCGTAAGCGCCAAATGGATCGTCGGATTGAGATGCGTCAAGAACGGCGGAATACCCGTCGCCAAAATAAGGAAGGTTAAGAAACAAGCCGACCGAGTCTAAGTACTTAATAGTTAATAAATTCATAAAAAATGTCCTCACCGTAAATGGTGAGGACGTTTTTATTTACTAAGGTTACTTTTCCAAACTAGAGCTTGAGTTCTTCTTCGCTTGGCGTTCCTGGCTAAAGGCCAAGAGTGAGTTGGTAATTGATTGTTCGATAGATAATGATTCGCCCATGGCATCCATTGGTCCTTCTTCGAAAGTATCAACTTGGTCGTCTGTTTGTTCTACAAAGCTGGCCTGGCTCGCTGAGAAGGATTGGCTGGCAGCACTAGTACTTGTGCTTGCTGGTGCTTTGGCTTCTTCGCTTTGGCTAGTGGCAGGAGTTGCTACTGGTGCGGTGCTTTCAACCGGTTCCTTTATTTCGGGCTCTTCAACTGCTGGACTTTCAACCTGGCTTTCTTCTTCAACCAATGGCGTTGATGGGGCAGCGCTTGAAGCGGGCACATCTGCTTGGCTAAAGGTAGCAGGTTCTGAAACGTCGATTTCTTCAGTTGAAGCGGCGGCGATTTCTTCACCACGTTCCAAGAAGAGGTCGCGCAAGGCGACTTCTTCGTTAGCTGCTAAGGCATCAATCTTGTGTGAAATGTCCGTTAAGACCGTTACCATCACGGCTTGCTGGCGGGGAAGAACTTGAAAAGTTCCTTCGGCCACAATCTGGTTTTGGTTTTCGATTTGTTGGGCAATAAAGCCGGCTTCAAGCGAAAAGTCTGCCTGTGGGTTGGTGGCCAACCGGCTTTGAACCATTGGACCAGCGATTACCCACTGTTGCTGGTCTGGACCTTGGTACTTAATTGTTAAGTCACCAAAGGCCGCTTGGGCAAAAAAGTCAGGGATATCAGCACTGGTATCGACAGGAAAGCGACGGGCTAGGTCCTTACCAGCCCAATAAGTAATGTTTCCGTAGTCATCATGAAGGAGGTTTCCAAGCAAAACGTCCCGGATTAGAAGTGGTGCAAACGCACTGACAGTAGTGTTTTGCAACCGACTTTTAGCATTAAGATCAGCTTTTGACATGAGTAGAAAATCCTTTCTTTGGGCTATTATAACAAATGTAGACTGATTCGGGGTTAAAAGGCTTGCATTTTCTTGCAAAGGGCTGATAATTATAATTATGAAGAAAAACGAACAACCAATCGGCATGATGGATTCCGGGATTGGTGGCTTAACGGTCTTAAAGGCGGCTGTTGCCAAAATGCCAAATGAATCCTTTGTTTATGTTGGTGATACGGCCCGGATGCCTTATGGTCCAAAGGACCCCGAAGAGGTCGCGGCCTACACCAAGCAAATCGCCGAATACTTAATTGAAAAACATAATATTAAAGCCTTAGCGATTGCCTGCAACACGGCAACCGCCTGCGCCTTACCAGCCTTAAACGATGAATTACCAATTCCTGTGATTGGTGTGATTGATTCAGGGGTCAAGGCGGCTGTTGCTGCCAGCAAGACCAAGAAAATTGGGGTGATTGCTACTCAAGGGACTGTTGATTCCGGCCAGTACCAATCAGAAATTAAGGAAGTC
Organism: Fructobacillus sp. ChS1-6f1-1-27; assembly: GCF_059579415.1. Classification (NCBI taxonomy): domain Bacteria; kingdom Bacillati; phylum Bacillota; class Bacilli; order Lactobacillales; family Lactobacillaceae; genus Fructobacillus; species Fructobacillus sp. ChS1-6f1-1-27. The sequence goes on from NZ_JCAOER010000001.1 coordinate 5,220, forward strand.
GCTCCAAATGCTGAAGTCACGGCCCAAGCAGAGCCGGACTTTGTCCAACTAGTTGAAAAAAACCAGTACCAGGATGCCGGCACTAAAGCTTTGGTGGCTGACCACTTGGCACCATTGAAGGCGGCAGGGGTGGATACCCTGGTTCTTGGCTGTACCCACTTTCCTTTGCTGGCTAAAAGTATCCAGCAGGCGATGGGCGACCAGGTGACTTTAGTCGACCCAGGAGTCGCAACCGCTGCTTTGTTACAAGAATTTTTGGCAAATAAAGAGCTCTTAGTCGCCGACCAAGCGGCCGGGACTTATTCACTGAACACCACTGGGGATGTTGACCAATTTGCCACGATTGCTAAGCAGTGGCTGGGTACGGACAAGAACTGGGTCTTTGGTCACGTTGATTTGACCAAGTAATTTGTAGGAGAGGAAGCGACGATGCGTTTAATTATCGCAACTGGCAATGCTAACAAGGTTAAAGAAATCAAGGCCGCTTTGGCTAAAAGCCAAATTGACTTAACCGTTTTGTCTTTAAAGGACCTGGACTCTGTGCCAGAAATTATTGAAGATGGGACGACCTTTGCCGAAAACGTCCATAAGAAGACGACGGCCCTGGCTGCTGTTTACCCAGCTGACATTATTATGGCCGATGATTCCGGTTTGACAATTCCAGCTCTTGGTGGCGAACCAGGCGTTTACTCAGCCCGGTATGCAGGAGACCACGATGATGCCGCCAACAACGACAAGGTGCTAACCAAGTTAGCGGGTAAGGCCGGGGCTGACCGGGAGGCCTATTTTACAACGGTGATGGAAGTCTTAGGGCCAGACCGTCAGGCTTTAGTCGTTGAGGGCCGGGTTAACGGTCAAATTACGGCAGAGCCAGCCGGTGATAACCTCTTTGGCTACGATCCAATTTTTTTCTATCCAGAAAAGGACAAGACCTTTGCCCAAATGACGGTTGCAGAGAAAAACGAAATTTCTCACCGGGGTCGGGCCTTGGCTAAGCTAGTCGCTGAATTACCAGACTGGCTAGCAAAATAATGAAATTTAAAACCGGCGGAGGCCGGCTTTTTTAATTGGAAAACGCTGACTGCAAATGCGTTATAATATTAAGTAATGACTGACGAAAACCCACAATTTAATACCTGGTTTGAGGGGCAAGACGAGACTGATGCGCTCTTGCGCGATGCGGCTGCTAACCAAAACGACCAGCAAGATGAGCTTTCTTTACGGCCTAAGTACCTGCGTGAATACATCGGCCAAAAGCCCTTAAAAGAAGAATTAGCGGTTTACTTAAAAGCTGCTAAAATGCGCGAAGAGGCCTTGGACCACGTCTTACTCTTTGGCCCTCCCGGACTTGGAAAAACAACTTTGGCGATGATTATTGCCAACGAGCTTGGCGTGAATTTGAAAACGGCTTCAGGACCTGCCATTGAAAAGGGGGGCGACTTGGTGGCCCTACTGAACGGCTTGGAACCAGGCGACGTCTTGTTCATCGATGAAATCCACCGCCTGCCCACCAATGTGGAAGAAATGCTCTATTCGGCGATGGAAGACTACTTTGTCGACATCATGGTTGGCCAAGGGCCGACAGCCCGGGCAGTCCACTTTCCATTGCCGCCCTTTACCTTGGTGGGGGCGACGACTCGGCCGGGGATGCTTTCAAAGCCCTTGCGTGACCGCTTTGGCATCATTAACTCCTTGGAATACTACCAACCAGAAGATTTGGAACAGATTGTCGTGCGGACCGCCGATATTTTTGAAGCCCCAATCACCAAGGAGGGAGCTTATGCCGTTGCTTCTCGGTCGCGGGGAACACCGCGGATTGCCAACCGCTTGTTAAAGCGGGTTCGTGACTTTGCCCAGGTTGCTGGTAAAGAAGCGATTGACACCGACTTGGTCCAGCTGGCTTTGGACAAATTAAGGGTTGACCAGCGCGGCCTAGATGAGACCGACCACAAGTTATTGAATGCCATGATCGACTTTTACCATGGTGGCCCAGTTGGGTTAAATACCCTGGCCGCTAATATCGGTGAAGAGTCTGATACCTTGGAAGCAATGGTCGAACCATACTTGCTCCAACTTGGCTTTATCCAACGGACTCCCCGTGGTCGGGTGGTGACTGAAGCGGCTTACCGCCACTTGGGCCGGCCGGTTCCGGAACAAAAACAGTAAATTTATTTGAAAAAGGGTCGGTGACAGCAAGGCCAGTATTAAGGATTGAAACGATTTTTTATGACAAAAGAAAAGCACTACCAACTAACCGATTTTGACTATGACTTGCCCCAAGAACTAATTGCTCAAACGCCCTTGAAGCAGCGTGACAGTTCCCGGTTGTTGGTCTTAAACGCCGAAACTGGTGATTACCAAGACAAGCACTTTTACGACATCTTGGACTATTTGAACCCTGGGGATGCCTTGGTGATGAATAACTCTCGGGTTTTGCCTGCCCGCTTGCACGGCATCCGGCCTGAAACCGGGGGCCATGCTGAAGTCTTGCTTTTACGTCAAGACCATGATGATGTTTGGGAAACCTTGGTGAAGCCAGCCAAGAAGTCACCAGTTGGGTCGACGATTATTTTTGGTAATGACCCAGACCACCCAGTCATGACTGGAACCGTTGTTGGTGAGTTGGAACACGGTGGTCGCTATGTGGACTTTTCTTATGATGGAATTTTCATGGAGCGGTTGAACGAACTGGGCGAAATGCCACTGCCTCCTTATATTAAGGAAAAACTGGCCGACCAGGAACGGTACCAAACCGTTTATTCCAAGGTTGACGGATCGGCTGCTGCCCCAACAGCCGGTCTGCACTGGACCCCAGAATTATTGGAAAAGGTGGCAGCCAAGGGTGTGAAGTTGGTCGAGTTGACCTTACATGTTGGTCTTGGAACCTTTCGACCAGTCGAAGAAGATAATATTGAGGACCACAAGATGCACTCTGAGTTCTACCAGTTGAGTGAAGCAGCAGCCGAGACCTTGAACGAGGTTCGTGATAACGGTGGTAAGATTGTGGCGACCGGAACAACTTCTATCCGGACCCTGGAAACCATCGGCTCAAAGTTTGATGGGGCAATCCAGGCTGATTCCGGTTGGACCGATATCTTCATCAAACCTGGCTACCAGTGGCAGGTTGTTGACGCCTTTATCACCAACTTCCACTTGCCAAAGTCAACCTTGGTCATGCTGGTGGCCGCCTTTACTGGCCGCGAGCATATCTTAAATGCTTACGAACACGCGGTGGCTGAAAAGTACCGGTTCTTTTCCTTTGGGGATGCGATGTTTATTCATAAGTAAAAAGAGCCTGGATATATATCCAGGCTTTTTTTCTATTCTCGTTTTTTAAACCAAGGCAATAGTGTGAGAGTTACTAGTGGAATCCAGCTCATAACTAGATAAACATTAGAGAAAGCATTAATCATTTTGACTTTAATATGACTTCGAATTTTATTAATAATAGTATTAGTGGTTTTAGTTGTTTGTTGTTCCTGTTGCTTTATTTTAGGTAAGAGTGAGGTATTAATATGTTCTTTAGTTTCTTGTTTTGTTGACTCTGGGATTTGGTCAATTGTGATATCTTGTTTTGCTGCAATTGCAGCAAATGCTTGTTGATAAGCATTATTTAATGCTGAGGTTTCAAGGTTCTTGTGATTATAATTGACCATAATTTTGTTATTTGTGTTTGTGGTACTTGAGTTATTCGGATTGAGTTTAGTTTCAATTTTTGCATTAATCTTTGTTTTCACTGTTGAATTAATTGGTTGAGTTTTAACTACTTGATGTCCGTAATCAATTGTTTGTTGCTTTGCATCTTTGATGTTGCTTGATAAAATTGAAGAAAAAAGAGCAATAGCGATAATTAATCCAATTTGCCTGAAAATATTGGCAACACTTTGTGAATCAGTTAAATCACTTCCAGAGAAGTCAGCTGCAACAAGAACATTGGCAGTAGCTGCTACAAGTCCATATCCTAAACCAAGTAAAATATCAGCAATGATTAAACGTGTGTAATTTGTTTCGATTTGTAGATGTGAAAATAGAAAGTAACTAGCAGCAATTGTGATAAATCCTAATCCGATGAGTAGTCGATTATTAATTTTTTTAACGAGTCGTGATACAATAACGACTGTCATTGTGACACTAACAGAATAAGGTGTAATTAGTAGAGCAGAATTTAATTCAGATTCTCCCATTACTTTAGTTAGAAGGGTTGGAATTAGGATAACCATTCCGCCCATAAAGTAGTTACAAAATAAAAGTGCTAAACTCGATCCTTTAAAATTATTGCTTTTAAATAATTTTAAATTAATCATTGGATATTGATTACGTGTTTCTTGAATAATGAATAAAATAAAACCGATTAAAGAACCGAAAAGTAGAAGTAATACGCTGACTGAGCTCCAACCCCAATCGTTGCCTTTAATTAAACCAAGTGAGAGAGCAGACAGAGTTAAACAGCTTAAAAGAGCACCAACCCAATCGATTCTAATTTCACGTTTCTTTTCGTTCTTGATGTTTAATACTAATGGATAAATCATTACAAGAATAATAATAAGTGGAACGTTGATAAAAAATACCCAACGCCATTCCCAATATTGTGAGATAAATCCTCCAATAGTTGGCCCTAAGGCGACAGCAAGGCCTTGAGCTCCTGCTAAGGCACCAATTACTTTATCGCGGTTATTTTGGTTACTGTGTTCAAGGCCGATTACCATACTAATTGGTGTAATAATAGCTGCACCAATACTTTGAATACCTCGAGCAACCAACATGGTTGGTAAGTTAGGAGACAATCCTGTCAGTAATGAGGCTAGTCCAAAAATAATTAATCCAATAAATACAAATCGATTTTTACCAATTCTTTCGGCTAAACGTCCAAAGGGAATGATTAAAGTGGCAAATACGATGGTGTAAATATTAATTGCCCATGTTAAGTTTGAAAGATTTTCGTTGAAAGCTGTCTGAATCTTAGGAATGACGATGGTCATGATAGAAACATCCATCATACATAAAAGATTGGCTACAAGCAGGATTGGCAGTAAAAGTTTTTTTGTTTTCATTTTCCCTCTCATTTCTGATAAAATCTAAGTGCAAATAAAAATGTACCACGTGTGACATTTCAATATGAATTATATTTTTGTAGTTTATAAAAAGCTAGCAAACTGAGCGAAGTGACACACAAAGCAAAAATTGTGAAGGAGATATAAGTAATGAATGGCCATCAAAAATTAGTTTTACAGTCAAAAAAGTGGTTACTAAAATCTTTTTTTGAGTTGTTAAATCAAAAAAGTTATGACAGTATAACGGTTAAGGAAATTGCTGATAATGCTAAGCTGTCTAGAAGAACGTTTTATCGATCATTTACTGATAAAAATGAGCTATTAAATTATTATATCGATTTATTAACTGATGAGTATTTGCAGTCGTTGATAGAATTTAATCGGACACAGGTGAGTTTTGGGGATGTTGTCAAGTTTTTCTTCTCTTTCTGGTGGCGCCATAAAAATACTGTGCAATTACTGATAGAACAGGATTTATTTAGTAAAGTTACCAAACGAATGGGCGAGAGCTCAGATAAAATATATGAGTTATTCACATTACCTTGGCATATTGATGGTGATCCCTATGAGGTTAATTATGTCTTAACGTTTTTCTTGGGTGGACTATGGAATGTTTTGGAAAGTTGGATTGTTAAGGATGAGCCAGAAAGTTATGAAGAGGTAGCCACGATATTGATGAAATCAGTCCAGAAAATTAAAGACGTGGAAATGAATTAAAAAAAGGTTCAGAAATCAAATCTGATTTCTGAACCTTTTTTGTACAGTTGGTTTCAAATTTTATTCCGCACCTTCAATGGCCTTGTGGACCATTTCAAGGTCGGACAAGTCAGCGTTTTGGAAGTCGGGGTTGTCGACAGGCAAGACCTGTTCGGAAGTATCGAACTTTTGCACCTTGATGGTTGCTTGACCAATCTTAGCGCTCAAGACGTGACCGGAAATTTGGTGGTCATCTGACAAGAAGTGGGAATGGAAGCCGGCAACTGTCGCACCCTGGAAAATAGCAGGGGCGTAGTAAGAAAGCAAGCGCCCCTTGACCTTTTGGCCGTCAAAGGTTTGTTGCTTTTCGGCAGCTTCGGTTAAAGTTGGATAGGGCTTGGTTGAACCAGCAGCTGACCGGGTGGTAATGGTTTCAAATTCACCTTCTACTAGCAAGGCGGCAAATTGGTTTTGAGCCTTGAGATGGTTAATAGCGTGCTGCATGGCATCGTTTAATACCTGGTTGCCAGCAGAGCCGAATTCCTGGAAGTCGCCAAAGTGAGCGGCAGCAAATGGCGATGAGAAGTCACTGTTGACGTCTAGTTCTTCGCATTCGCCAGTTACGGTCGTGTGGTAGGCTTTACCGTCTAAGATAATCAGTTCGCCGTCCAAGCCCTGGCCGGTACCGATACCAAAGTCGCCATGGGCTAACAGGTCCTTTAATGGCGCAGTTCCGTCTAGCAAGCCGTTGGCCAAAATTTGCATGGTACCGACTTGGTAAAGAGATGATTTTTTCATGGTAAATATCCTTTCAAATTTGCTCTGATTTAGTCTTATTATAGTCCTAATCGTCGATTGATTGCCATGGTTTCTGCCTAAGATTTGCCCGTGGTATAATGGGTGCATGAAAAGTTATCAAACACATCAACCAGCCGAAACACAGAAGCTGGCAGAACAAATTGCTGACCTGGCTTACCCAGGGTTGGTGATCACCTTACAGGGAGACTTAGGGGCCGGTAAGACGACCTTTACCCAGGGTTTTGCTAAGCAGTTAGGGATTACTAGTCGGGTGAAAAGTCCAACCTTTAATATTTTGACTCCTTACGAAGAAGGTCGGATCCCAGTTTACCACTTTGATGCCTACCGGCTAGAAGTTAGCGGGGCGGCTGACCAAGGCTTTGAAGACTATCTTGGGACCGATGGGGTGGCCTTGATTGAATGGCCTCAGTACATGGAAGACCTTTTGCCAAATGACCGGTTGGAACTAACCTTTACCCGACTTGGCACTGAAGAATCGGACCGAGAAATTACGGTCCGTGGCTTGGGGCAAGTGGCACAGTTGGAGGACAAGTTGGACTAATGGCAGAAGAAGTGGACTTTGAATATTCCTTGATTGGTCTGGATTTGAAAGATGCCATTGCTGCCCAAGACCTGATTGCTACTTTGCGCCAGGAAACCGATACCTTTGAGTTGGCGGAAAGTCGTGATGGCCAAACGGTCGCAGCCGATGACTTGGCTGTTTATGAGCCGGCCGAACCACAATCAACCATGCCACAAAAGACCTGGTTGTTGTGGGCGGAACCGATTAATGGGGCGGATACGCCGTCATCTAACTCAGACCAGGATGACCGTTTTCTAATTGGAATTGCCTCAGTAGTCGATGGTGAAATCGGCCTGGCAGTTTTAGCAGATTTCCAGGGCTTGGGCCTTGGAACTGCGATGATGGGGGCAATGGTCGATTGGGCCAAGCAAAACGGCTACCAGACAGTCTGGCTCGATGTTAAAAAGGATAATGCGGTCGCTCGGCACTTGTATGATCAGGCCGGCTTCCAAGTCGTCCAAGACCCCACCGCTGGTGCCTACCAAAACCAGCCAGCCCCACTGGAAAACTTAATTCGAATGGAGTTGACCCTATGAACTTTGCAGCCTTTGACTTTGAAACGGCTAGTGCTGCCCGCCATTCGGCGGTTTCACTGGCATTAGTGGTTGTCCGTGATGACCAGGTGGTTGACCAGTTTTACTCGCTGATTAACCCGCCAACCCCGTTTTCGGCCCGAAACTCACAGATCCATGGAATTTACCCGGAAGACGTGGTCGATGCGCCGACTTTTGCTGAAATTTGGCCAACGATTGCCCCGCTTTTCACGGAAGAAAAGCTAGTTGTTGCCCATAATTCCCCCTTTGATACTTCGGTTTTGCGGGCCTGCTTGGACTACTACGGTCTACCAGAAGCTCACTACCAGGTCTTAGATACGGTTAAGACCTCAAAACGGCTCTTACCAGAACTGCCAAACCATAAACTTAATACGGTTTCAGCAGCCTTAAACATCCGCTTGGACCATCACCACAACGCCTTGGCCGATGCCTTGGCTTGCGCTGAAATTTTGGTTAACCAGAGCAAGATGTTTGGTAACGATATCTTAAAAGAATATGTCCGTAACAAATAAAGACCCGCTGGCAGGTGCCAGCAGGTCTTTTAATTTGCTTAAAAATTTGAAATTAAAGGTCAATTGTTAATTCGATGGGAGCGTGGTCCTGGCGGGCCCCGGTGTCAACGACTGTGATGTCTTGGACTTGATCGGCAATTTGGTTGGAAACTAGGTAGTAGTCAATCCGCCAACCTGAATTGTTGATCTTAGAGGTCTTGACCCGTTGGGCCCACCAGGTATAGATGTCGGCTTGGTCGGGGTACTTGGCCCGGAGGGTGTCGGTATAACCGGCAGCCAGGAGGGTAGTAAAGTGTTCCCGCTCTTCATCGGTAAAGCCGGCCGAGTGGTGGTTGGTGTTGGGGTGCTTCAAGTCAATTTCTTCGTGGGCGACGTTAAAGTCACCGGAGAAGATCACGGGCTTTTTGGCATTTAAGCCATCGATGTAAGCTCGGTAGGCATCGTCCCAGTCCTGCCGGTCGTCTAGCCGGTCTAATTTGGAACCGGAGTTGGGCGTGTATACGGTTGAAACATAGAAGGTTGGGTATTCCAGGGTGACAATCCGACCCTCTTGGTCCATTTCACCAGGGGCACCAATGGTAGGGTAGTCAACAGCGATTGGTTCGTCCTTGGCAACCATCATCGTACCAGCATAGGACTTGCGGGCGGTCGATGAGTTGGTGTAAAAGTGGTAGCCGGGAAAAAGGGCTGTTAAGGCTTCTTGGTGTTTTTTAGTGAGGCCAGAATCCTTTAACTTGGTTTCTTGGATGGCCAAGACATCTGGCTTTTTAGCAGCGAGTCCTTCGAGGACGGCCCAGGTCATCTTGCCCCGGTCAGAACCGTGCTCGACGGCGGCGTTAATTGAATCGATGTTCCAGGAAATAAATTGCATAGGGACTTCCTTTAATTTAGTCTTTTAAATATTATACCGTGAAAAATCAGAAAGGCGAATACCGTCTGAATTGGCCCTAAAAATCCGGGTCTTGAACGGCCATTTTTTGCATATAAGCTGGAATCTGCTCAGCAATCTGACTTGGCAACGTCACATAGGCGGTTTGGGCTAGGTCACTGGCAATCGCTGAATGACTGTAAGTGGCTGCCAAAATAGCCATGCCCAAGTCTTTTTGACCAAATTGGGCAACAAAGCCAGCAACCATGCCGGCTAAAGTATCACCCATGCCACCAGTGGCTTGGTAGGGGCCACCAACGCTGAGCTGGTAGACCTTGTTCTCCAAGTAAACCTGGGTGGCATCGGACTTTAAGACTAGGATTGGTTCGGGGTCTAAGTTGACCAGGGCCTCCCAGTTGTTATCCTCTTTATCTTGGTCTTCAATTTCAACCTGGCTAAACCGCTCCCACTCTTTTTGGTGCGGGGTCATAATGACCTTTGCTTGTGGCAGTGGGGTGTTGCTTGCTGCCATCATCGTGATGGCGGACCCGTCTAAGATAATGACCTGACTCTTTTGAACAGTGGCTAAGACTTTGTCTAGAATTTCTTTTTCTTGGCCTAAGCCAGAGCCAACCAGAACAACGTCAGCTGATTGGACCAGACTGGTTAAGTCCTGGTGGTAGTCGACGACCATCGCTTCAGGTAGGCGGGAGTGGATGGCGGTTTTATTGACTGGGTCGGTGGCGACTGTCACCAGACCAGCCCCGGAATAAATCGCTCCCTGGGTGTTCATGATAGCGGCCCCACCCAGGTCTTGGTTGCCAGCCACGATCAAGACCCGGCCGTAAGTACCTTTGTGAGACTTGCTCTGGCGAATGGTAACGACTTCTTTGACAATCTTTTCTGTTAATTCAATCATTTTTCACCTCTAAGGAGCATTTTACCTTAATCTTGTGTATAATGAAAAATAAATAATGAGAAAATTATGATAATATCTGGTAATTTTTCCATATATTATCATTTAATGACTAGGAGGGCTTGAAATGGTGGATTGGCAGCAAAAAGCAAAGGAAGAAGAAAGTGCCTATTTGGCAGATTTACGGGACTTTTTGAAGGTTGAATCGGTCCGTGATGATACCAAGGCAACCAAGGGAGCACCGTTAGGCCCTGGCCCAAAGGAAGCCCTGGACCATATCCTTTCTTTGGCCGACCGGGATGGCTTTGTCACCAAGAATATTGATAACTTGGTTGGTTATATCGAAATTGGTCCTAAGGATGCCGATGAATATGTGGCCTTGCTTTCACACGTTGACGTTATGCCGGCCGGTGAAGGTTGGGAAACCGACCCATTTGACCCCGTGATTGAGGATGGCAAAGTGATTGCCCGTGGGGCTTCGGATGATAAGGGACCTGGATTGGCCGCCTACTATGCCTTTAAGATGATCCGTGATTTGAATTTGCCATTGAACCGTCGGGTCCGGTTGATTTTTGGAACCGACGAAGAAAACGATTGGACGGGGATGACCAAGTACTTTGAGGTCGAACCTGCGCCAGCCTTTGGTTTCTCACCTGATGCTGAGTATCCAATTATTAATGGGGAAAAGGGAAACTTGCAGGTGAACTTAACGGCCGATGGGTCAAATGGGGATGGCGCTCAGCTTGTTTCCTTTGATTCTGGAATTCGGACGAACATGGTGCCCGGGATTGCCCGAGCTGAGGTGACTGGGGTGGCCGTTGACCAAACCCTGGCCGCCTTTAAGACTTTCTTGGCCGACCACCCACAAATTAAGGGGACAGCCAAAGCAAAGGGTGACGGGGTTACCTTTGAATTGATTGGCCACCAGGTTCACGGGTCACTGCCCGAAACCGGTGAGAACGCCGGAACCTATTTGGCTAAGTTCTTAGACCAATATGACTTTGGTGCTTCGGCTGCCGGGTTCTTGCACTACTTGGGTGACTTGGCCCACGATGACCCAACCGGTAAGAAGCTTGGCGTTAACTATGAAGATGACGTGATGGGCGCCTTGTCAATGAACATTGGAATCCAGAAGTTTGATTTGACCGATGGGGCCTTTATTAACTTCAACTTCCGTTATCCAAAGGGGATTGAACCAGACTTTATCGAAGGTCAGTTGGCCAAGGCTTTGCCAGAATGGGACTTCAAGGCGGCCATTGGTGGTCACTCACAGGTACCACACTACGTGGCCCCTTCTGACCCAGTTGTGCAAACCTTGTTGAAGATTTACCATGACCAAACGGGCTTGGAGGCTTACGACCAAGTGATTGGTGGTGGAACATACGGTCGGTTGATGGAACGTGGGGTTGCTTTTGGAGCCTTGTTCCCTGATTCACCGGAAACGATGCACCAGGTCGGTGAGTTCGCCTTAGTGGATGACTTGGTTCGGTCGATGGGAATTTACGGCCAAGCGATTGTCGAATTGGCAAACTTGCCGGAATAAAAGTGAATTGGTTGGAAGAGGGACTGGGGAGACCTGGTTCTTTTTATTACATATTCCGCAACCTTTGTTAAATTAAAATAATATTAGAATAATTATAAAATGATATAATTATGACTATACAAAGTTCGTATTTTATCAGCTATTTGATTTGAATAGACGATAAAGTTAACTTAATTTTACAAAAGGGGAAGAAAACATGAAAGAAGTTGGATCAACGTTAGTAAAGCGGGGGATGGCCCAGATGCAAAAGGGTGGCGTGATTATGGATGTCGCCAATGTTGAACAGGCCAAGGTCGCCGAAGCAGCCGGGGCGGTCGCTGTCATGGCCCTTGAACGCGTTCCTTCCGATATTCGTGCCGCTGGTGGGGTTGCTCGGATGTCAGACCCAGCTATGATTGAAGAAATCATGGCAGCTGTTAGTATTCCAGTAATGGCTAAGGCTCGAATTGGCCATCAAACCGAAGCCCATGTCCTGGAAGCCATTGGTGTTGACTACATTGATGAAAGTGAAGTTTTGACGCCGGCCGATGATGTTTACCACATCGACAAGAACGAGTTTACTGTCCCCTTTGTTTGTGGTTGCCGGGACTTAGGCGAAGCCCTCCGCCGCATTGGTGAGGGAGCTTCAATGTTGCGAACCAAGGGGGAACCTGGAACGGGGGATGTTGTTGAAGCAGTTCGCCACATGCAACAAGTCAACCAGCAAATTCGTCAAATTGTGGCCGAAAAGCCTGAAAACTTGATGGTGATTGCCCGTGACCTGCGAGCTCCATTGGACTTAGTCAAAGAAATCCATGAAACTGGCAAGTTGCCAGTCGTCAACTTTGCCGCTGGAGGAATCTCAACCCCAGCTGATGCAGCTTTGATGATGAACCTGGGTGCCGACGGGGTCTTTGTTGGTTCAGGAATTTTCAAGTCTGAAAACCCAGCTAAGTTTGCCAAGGCAATCGTCGAAGCAACCGCCAACCCAACCGATTACAAGAAGATTGCCGAAGTTTCCAAGAACTTGGGGGCTGCGATGAAGGGAATCGATACTGCTAGCTTGGCTGACCAAGACAAGATGGCTCCCCGCGGAATTTAAGAGGAGGCTGACAAATGAAAATTGGTGTTTTAGCCTTACAAGGTGCCGTTGATGAGCACCTGCAAATGTTAGCTGACTGCGATGTGACCGGCACAGAAGTTCTGACAAAAGCGGACTTGGATGACATAGACGGTTTGATTATTCCCGGTGGGGAAAGTACGGCAATTTTGAACTTGTTGGAGAAGTTTGACATGGTTGAAACCCTTCGCCAACAAATCCGGGATGGTCTGCCAGTCTTTGGAACTTGTGCCGGCATGGTTTTACTAGCCCGTGAAGACGCCTTAGCTGGCTTCCACGGCACGGTTGAACGCAATGGATTTGGCCGGCAAAAAGATAGCTTTCAAGAAAGTCTAACAGTTGCCGGCTTTGAAGGTGACTTTGAGGGTGTCTTTATCCGGGCGCCATATCTTCATGATGTTGGTGCCGATGTTAGTGTCTTAGCAACCGTTGATGATAACCGGATTGTGGCCGTGCAAAAAGACAATGTTTTGGCGACCGCCTTTCATCCGGAATTATCTGGCGATACCCGGTTGCATGAGCGGTTTTTGGAGATGGTGGCTAAGGCTTAATTTGCTAGGAAAAGTAAATGCTTTGGTAAATGAAAATAAAGGTTCAAAGTCTGTCTGCCTAGCTTGAAAAAATCCCTCCGATAGTCTAAAATTATATGGAACACATTATTGGAGGATTTCACATGTCTAACTGGACAGCAGCTGCGGATGCAAACCGTGGTACTTTAGAATTTTCAATTGCACAAGAAAACGTGCAAAAGGCTTTGAAGCAAGCCTTTGATAAGAACAAGGACAAGATTGCCGTACCTGGCTTCCGTAAGGGAAAGGTACCAATGCCTTTGTTCTTGCAAAAGTTTGGTGAAGAAGCCTTGTACCAAGACGTGATGGACATTGTTTTGCCAGCTGCTTATGAAGCTGCTGTTGCTGAACAAGGCATCACAGTTGTTGGTCGCCCTGACATTGCTCCAATCTCAATGGACAAGGGTGCTGACTGGCAAATGAAGGCCGAAGTAGCCATCGCCCCAGAAATCAAGTTGGGTGACTACAAGGGCTTGTCAGTTGAAAAGCAAGACACAACGGTTTCAGAAGAAGACGTTGATGCCGAAATCAAGCGCCAACAAGAAAACCAAGCTGAATTGGTTTTGCAAGAAGACGGAACGAAGGCTGAACAAGGCGACACTGTCGTAATCGACTTTGATGGTTCTGTTGATGGCGACCACTTCGAAGGTGGCCAATCAAAGGATTACTCTTTGGAATTGGGTTCAGGTTCATTTATTCCTGGCTTCGAAGACCAATTGGTTGGGCACACTGCTGGTGAAGACGTTGACGTTAAGGTTACCTTCCCAGAAGACTACCAAGCCAAGGATTTGGCTGGTAAGGAAGCTTTGTTTGAAGTTAAGCTTCACGAAATCAAGCGTAAGTCATTGCCTGAATTGGACGATGAATTTGCTAAGGATGTTGACGAAGACGTTGATACTTTGGCCGAATTGAAGGAAAAGACCAAGAAGAACTTGCAAGAAGCACGCGACCAAGCTGCTAAGGAAGCATTTGAAGATGCTGCCGTTCAAGCGGCCGTTGACAATGCTGAAGTTGCCGGTGGTTCAATTCCTGAAGAAATGATCAACGAAGACGTTGACCGTCAAATGCAACAATACCTTGCTCAATTGCAACAACAAGGTATTTCACCTGAAATGTTCTTCCAAATCTCTGGTCAAAACCAAGATTCATTGAAGGAACAATTCAAGGATGGTGCTGAAAACCGGGTTAAGACGAACTTGGTTTTGGAAGCAATCATCAAGGCTGAAAAGGTTGAACCTACGGATGCTCAAGTTGCTGAAGAAGTGAAGTCATTGGCAGAACAATACAACATTTCTGAAGAACAAGTTAAGCAATCATTGTCAGATGCTTTGTTGAAGCATGACATCGCGATGAAGGCAATCGTTGATAAGATTGTTTCAGAAGCAAAGGCTAAGTAAGCCACACATGTAAAAAGCCCGACCGGGCTTTTTTTCATATCTAAGTACTTTTTGTAAGAAATTAGGAGGATTTATGGCACAGACTCCAGATGAAACGATGCCCGTCCACTGCTCTTTTTGTGGTAAGGACGCGGATGAAGTGAAGAAGTTAGTTGCGGGACCGGATGGACTCTACATTTGTAATGAATGTGTGGCTTTAGCGGACCAAATTATCGACGAAGAAATCCAAGTTGACCAAGCAAATGAACAAATTGCCTTGCCAACACCAAAGGAAATCGTTGAGAGCTTGGGCGACTATGTGATTGGTCAAGACGATGCTAAAAAGACTTTGGCCGTTGCCGTTTATAACCACTACAAGCGGGTCAATGAGAACGCCTTGAAGACCACTGACGTGGAATTGCAGAAGTCAAATATTGCCTTGCTTGGACCAACTGGGTCAGGAAAGACTTATTTGGCCCAATCGTTGGCTAAGATTTTGCAGGTGCCATTTGCCATTGCGGACGCGACGACTTTGACTGAAGCCGGTTATGTCGGTGAAGACGTTGAAAACATCTTGTTGAAGCTCTTGCAGGCGGCTGACTTCGACGTGGAATCAGCTCAACGCGGGATTATCTACGTTGATGAAATTGATAAGATTGCTAAGAAGTCCGAAAACGTTTCGATTACGCGAGATGTTTCGGGTGAAGGGGTCCAACAGGCTTTGCTAAAGATGCTTGAAGGCACTGTTGCTTCTGTGCCACCTCAGGGTGGCCGTAAGCACCCCCAGCAAGAACTAATCCAAGTGGATACCACCAATATCTTGTTCATTGTTGGTGGGGCCTTTGCTGGTTTGGATACGTTGATTAAGGAACGGTTGGGAAACCGGGTAATTGGCTTTGGGTCGACAACCTCTGACCAGGCCAAGGCTTTGGATAATCCCAACGTTTTGCAAAACGTTGAGCCCGAAGATTTGACCAAGTTTGGTTTGATTCCTGAATTTATTGGACGGTTACCAATTATTACCGTCTTAGATGAATTGACAGTGGAAGATTTGACTCATATTTTGACGCAGCCAAAGAACGCCTTGGTTAAGCAGTATAAGGCCTTGCTTGGTTTGGATGACGTTGACTTGGAATTCCAACCTTCAGCATTGTCGGCGATGGCCAACTTAGCTATCGAACGGGGAACCGGTGCCCGTGGTTTGCGGTCAATTATTGAAAACGTGATGAAGGACGTGATGTATGACATCCCAAGTCGCGACGACATTGAAAAGGTTGTGATTACGAAGGCAGCAGTTTTGTCCGGTAAGGAACCTAATTTGGTGTTGAAGAAAGCTAAAAAGGACTAATTATGGACGTTCATAACGTTGAAATGGTGATGTCCGCCGTTTCGCCCACTCAATATCCAACCGATGGCCGGGCTGAATTTGCCCTGGTGGGTCGGTCAAATGTCGGTAAGTCATCGTTAACCAATACGTTGATCAACCGAAAAAACTTCGCCCGGACTTCCAGTCAGCCTGGTAAGACCCAGACTTTGAACTTTTACGATGTCGAAGGGGAGTTGTACTTCGTCGACGTTCCCGGCTACGGCTATGCCAAAGTTTCTAAGAAGAAGCGTGAAGAGTTCGGTCAGATGATTGAAACCTACATTACTTCCCGGAAGCAGTTGCGTGGGGTCATCTCATTAGTGGATGCCCGCCATGCGCCAAGTGAAGAAGATGTAATGATGTACCGCTGGTTGAATTATTACCATATTCCAATCTTGTTGGTTGCTACGAAGGCTGATAAGGTTGCCCGTGGCAAATTAAACCAGGCTGAATCAATCATTAAGAAAAAGGTTGAATTTGACCCGGAAAATTCAGACTTCCAATTCTTTTCTTCACTGACTAAGAGTGGAAAAGACGAAGTTTGGCAGTGGATTGAAGACCGAATTTAATTAAAAAATCGCAACTATACCATTGACAGCTTTAACGGTTTATTTACAATAGTAGGTAGGAGGTAAGACAATGTCTCAAGATACCGCAATTTTTGCCGGAGGATGCTTTTGGTGCATGGTAGAACCATTTGATTCACTACCAGGGATCGAAAAAGTTCGTTCTGGCTATACCGGTGGCCACGTGGCCAACCCAACCTATGAAGAAGTTTGCTCGCACACAACTGGGCATACGGAAGCCGTTAAGATTTGGTTCGACCCAGACAAGTTCTCTTACAAGGACTTGGTTGAACTTTATTGGCAAGTTGCTGACCCAACCGATAACACTGGTCAGTTCGCTGACCGCGGTGATTCTTACCGTCCCGTTATCTTTGTTAATTCACCAGAACAGCGAGGAGTTGCAGAAGCTTCTAAAAAAGCTTTGGACGAATCTGGGCGCTTTGACAAGCCAATCCTAACGAGCATCGAAGATGCCAAGCCTTTCTATGAAGCCGAGGAATACCACCAAGACTTCTATCAAAAGGACCCATTGCGTGAAGCAATGATGATGGCACCCCGTCACCAGTATCAAGCAAAGTATTGGGAGGATAAGCAATAATGGCAAAGTATGACCAAGAAGAATTGAAGCAACGTTTGACCCCAGAACAGTTCGAAGTGACCCAAAATGCAGCCACTGAACGACCATTTTCTGGTAAGTATGACCAATGGTGGGATGATGGCATCTTCGTTGATGTTGTTTCCGGCGAACCATTGTTCTCATCAACTGATAAGTACGATTCCGGCTGTGGTTGGCCATCTTTCACCAAGGGGATTGATGACGTTGATTTGAACGAATCAACCGATAACTCCTTTGGCATGACCCGGACAGAAGTCCGGTCAAAGGATGCTGACTCACACTTGGGCCACGTCTTTAATGATGGTCCAGTTGACCGAGGTGGTTTGCGTTATTGCATTAACTCCGCCTCATTACGGTTTGTACCCAAGGCTGACCTCGATAAGGAAGGCTACGGCAAGTATAACTACTTGTTTAACTAAAAGTGATTTTAAAAGTCCACGAGAGTGGGCTTTTTTTGTTGGTGAATTTTCGAGATTGTCGTTGGCAAATCAAAAGGGTGCGTTGCTCATTAGATTTGCTGTAATTTCAAGTAACTTTTGCTTTGCAATTAATGGGTTTTGGATATACTAGAATTACCTTTAAGAAAGAGAGAACGGTAATGGAATTTACTTTCAATGAAAATTTTCTTCGCCTTCGTAAAGAAAGGGGGATTTCTCAAGAAGTTTTAGCAAAGGAATTATTTGTTACTCGGCAAACTATTTCAAAGTGGGAGACTGGCGAAGTGACACCAGATTTGAATAAGATTGCGTCTGTTGCTAAATACTTCGGTGTTGAACCAGAAGAAGTTTTATTTGGAAAACGAGAGATGATTGGCGTTAAAGAAAAGCTACACCATAAAGCTGATGAGTTTTTGACAGAAGATGAAAAGGACAAAGATTGGCATAAAAATCATCGTTGGCGAGAATGGCAATATGGACCAATAAATAATGGCTGGGAATTTCTAGCTCGTTATTATTGGATTATTTTTGCCTTGATTGCTTTTATTGGTTGGGCTTTTGGATTGAAAGCTTTTCAATAAAATGAGTCAAATATAAACGATTATTGTTAATCGTAAAAAGACAGCAATACTGGGTATGCTAAAATCATTTCTAATAAACTGAATTATATTTCATTTTTTATTGGAGAGTGTATGAAAATTAGGGCGAAGCAGTATCGACTTATTTTGTTATCGGTGGCCGTTTATCAGTTTGGTATTATAGGTTTTCTTGCTTTTATTGCTGGAAATAAATATGATTGGGCGAATTATCTTTTAAACACATGTGGTATTTTTCTGTTATTTGTTGTATTTGACTTTGTTGGTCGATGGATAGTTGCTCGGTTTATCAAATAATAAAGACTGTCTTACCAAATGGTAAGACAGTCTTTATTTACCTTCTATTCTAAGTTATTAGATATTTTCTAAGCGAATTTACTACTTGAAAATCAAAAGCAATGGTACAGAAACATTCTTAAACTGGTTAAAATTTTGGGGTGCTAAGATAGTGATATCTAAACTGCGTATTTTATGAAGGAGAAGTTTGATGGGGTATTACATTGGTAAGTTCGGGGTTTTGTTAGTTTACATTGCATCGATCTTGCTACTAATCGAAACACACCACGAGGCCTATTCGAAAGAAAAAATTTCTAAGATTCGAATTGCAACCTTGGCCTTGATTTGGGTGGCTGATATCGCTCTTCTTTTTTCATAAAAAATACTTAGAAGTAAAACGCTATAGGAGTATCTTATGAAAGCTAATTTTGCTATGTTTACAACCAAGTATCCCCGCTGGTCGGGTGTAATTGTTGTTGCCATTATTAACTTGGTTTATATTTTGCTCGCCAACCTCTTTTTACCAGGTCAGTCACTCTTTGGCTGGACGGTTAGTTTTTCATTAAACGTTGGTTTTTTCTCGATTATCATGGTCGCCAGTTGGCTGTGGTCTCGGTATTCAAAGAAAAATAGTTAAAAAGTTCCTGCTCGAAAGAGTAGGAACTTTTTGTTTTAGTGATTAATTTCTTGGTTTAATTGGTTAACGAGTGCTTTGGCTTTGGTCATTGAAATCAGCCAAATGACCACGTAGGTGCAGACATAGATGATGGTGAAAATGATGAACCAGACGACGTTGAACGGGAACCAGCCAGCCAAAACAGCTAAAAGGCTATAGCCAATATAGGTAACCAGAAAATGCAGGATGGTTTCTTTGGTGATACTGGAATGGTCATGCTTGAAGATCATACCTGATAGGCCAAATAAGGTGCCCATTAAAGCCCATAGTAAAATTGAGACGGTAAAGGCATCGATGGGATTTTGGAAGTGGTCATAAAAATTAGGATTGCTAGCATAGATGTTGTTTAATTTGAATAAATAAGAAAAGCAAAGGGCAAATAATAAGCCGATTGTAATTCCGGTGGTAGCTGACGACAAAATCTTTTTTACATACTTAGTCATTTGAGGAACTCCTTTTTGATAGCTTGCATATACCTTCTAGAGACGTAAGTCATGGTTTGATCTTTTAGGATAACCTGGTAAGCCCCGGTTTTGCTGAGCTCAAATTTATCAATGAAAGACCGGTTGATGATTTCTGACTGTGAAATTTGTAGGAATAACTTATCGGGTAGGAGGTCGGCCAGTTCATAGATCCTTTTTTTGACTTTAAAACGTTTGTCTTGGACTTGGCACCAAACCACTTGTTGGTCGGTGTACAGCCGGTCGATTTTAAAAATCGAAATTTGCTGGTAGTCACCACCGTCTTTAACAACTAGATAGTTATTGGCCACTACGGCTTCGATTCCTTGCTTAATCGCTTGAATTTCAGCCGAATCCCTTGGAGATTCAATGGTGATTTGGCTGTTTTTGACCTGTGAGTCAATCGATAAATTTACTTTCATTTGTCTCTCCTTAACGGTTTAAGTATACAAAAATTGCTTAAAAAAGGGTTGGATTTTAAGTATTTGGTCAAAATAGTTAGATATTTGGTAAAAAATCTACACATAAAAATCTATTAATTTGTCAAAAGGAACTCGAAGTGAGTCCCTTTTTTTGTTTGTCCGAATGTTTGGTATAATGTTAGCAACACGTCATTTTGAAAATGACGGTCAAGTAATCGATTTGATAATCGAGGAAGCATCGGAGAACATGGTAAAGTCAAACTTAGTCAAAGCCAACTTAACAGGGGACCGGATTGGGGTTTTCTTCGGAACGCTGGCACCAATGCACATTGGTCACCAGGCTGAAATCTACAAGGCGGCAGCCTTGAATGACGGGGTCGTGGTGATTACTTCTGGTTACACGGGTGACCGTGGTGACCAGATTGGACTGCCGGTTGAAAAGCGGTTCCGTTATTTGCGTGAAGCCTTTAATGACGAAGAGAATATCAAAGTTGACTACATTAACGAAGATGATATTCCGCAAATGCCAAATGGCTGGCAGGAGTGGACGGACCGGTTAACCAGTACGATTCGCCGCAATATTGTTAATCCAGATGCGAAGATTACCCTCTATACTGGGGAACCGGACTATAAGGAAATGTTGGAAAAACTCCTGCCCCAAGATGGAACTTTCCAGGTTTCTTTGATGGACCGGACAATTTTGAAGGTTTCGGCGACGGCTGTCCGGAATGACCCCTTGGGGAACTGGGACTACATTAACCGGGTCTTCCGCCGTCACTTTGCCAAGAAAATCTTGGTGGTTGGGGCACCGTTGACGGGGAAGTCGACTTTGACCAGGCGGTTAGCCCGGACCTCAAACTCACCATTTTCAATTGAGTTTTCTCGGACCTACCAAGAGAAGTCAAACGTCTTTGATAGCGAATTGCTATTGAAGGATTATTCACGGATTATCCAGGGACAGTACGATGCTAACTCGGCTGAAATCAACTCACCAGCCAACAATGGCCTGACTTTCTTTGACACTGATGCCATGGTAACGATGGCGGAAGCAAGAGCCTGGTTACCAAAGACTGACCGTGACAAATTACAGCCTTTATTTGACAACACAATTGCCGAAGAAGAATTGGACTTAATCTTAGTGATTCCACCAGAAGTAGCCGTGCAAAACGGGGCTGACGAAGACGAAAGCCATGATTTTGACGCTCACTTGTGGCAGGTAATTAAAGACTATGGCTTTGAACAAAAGGCCGTCGCCCTGGACCGGACCGGTGGTCCGGATGACCATGCCGGTTATTACGCCCGCTATTTGCAAGCCTTGGAAATTATCGAAGACAAGGTTGGCGTGAATTTGACCAAAGTCTAAAAAAGACTGACCTGTGTGTCAGCCTTTTTACTTAGAAACTCTTTTGAAAGGAGAAAGCCAATGGTACGCTATGCGCAAGTGGTTGTCGATGTTCCAACCAAACAAACGGACCGCCCCTATACGTACTTAGTTCCAGACGATTTAAGTGGCCAGGTCTTACCCGGGGTCCGGGTTCTAGTAGCCTTTGGTCACCGGTCGGTCTTGGGCTATGTTTTAAAAACAGACCAAGACTTACCGGCTGACTTAGAAGCTGACCAGGTCAAAGATATCTTGTCAGTCTTAGATGACCAGCCGGTTTTGAGCCAGGAATTATTAGACCTTGGCACCCGACTATCGGCCCAAAATTTCTCCTTTCAGGTTTCCTTTTTGGCGCTGATGCTACCAACGGCCTTGAAGGCCTCTTACCGTAAGGAAATTACAGCGGGGGCTGGTTTGACCGATGTTGACCGAGTGGCTTACTTAGACGGCCAACAAAGCCGGTTAGTGAAAACCAAGGACTTCTCTGCCAAAGAATGGCGGGCTCTCCGCCAATTAGAAGCTGCTGGCGCCGTTCATATTAAAACTGTGATTGAAAACCAGGGCCGGGTGAAGACAGAGCTTGGTTACCAGGTGGTTGATGATGAGGACTTGTTGCAAGGCGCTCGGGCTAGTTTGAAAAAGTCGGCGAAGAGTCAGGCGACCTTGCTCGACTTTGCTCTGGACCATGTCGGTCAAACCTTTAGTAAAAAGGACTGGTTAGCCCAGGTGGATGTCGCAGCGGCGACTTTGACAACCGGGGTGAAAAACGGTTGGTTGGAAAAGGCCCAATTAGAGGTGAAACGTCGACCCGAAAACTTAGTGGTTGGCAAGAATGAACCAGTAAAGGTCTTAAACGACGACCAACAGTCAGCTTATGACGAAATAACGGCCGCCATTGACAACAATCAAAGCAAGACGTTCTTACTAGAAGGAATTACCGGTTCGGGAAAAACCGAGGTTTATTTACAAGCGGCGCAACAGGCGGTTGACCAGGGTGGCCAAGTCTTATTTTTGGTGCCAGAAATTGCCCTAACCCCTCAGATGCAACGTCGAGTCGCCGAACGGTTCGGGGATAAGACGGCCGTTTTACACTCCGGTCTGTCGGCTGGTGAACGCTATGATGAATGGCGGCGGATTCAAGCGGGCCAGGTGGATGTGGTTGTTGGGGCTCGGTCAGCGGTCTTTGCCCCCTTGCAGAAGCTGGGATTGATTATCGTTGATGAGGAACATGAAAGTTCTTATAGTCAAAGCGAAAACCCACATTATTCAGCCCGCGATGTCGCCTTGTGGCGGGGTGACTACCACCAAGCACCTGTTGTGTTAGGGTCGGCCACACCGTCCTTAGAAAGTCGGGCTAGGGCTCAAAAAGGGGTTTACCAGCTTCTGAAGCTGACCCACCGGGCCAACCCTTCGGCTACTTTACCAAAAGTTGAAATCGTTGACATGCGTGAGGCCTTGGCCGGTCAGGGTGATACTAATTTTTCACCAGACTTATTAGAGAAATTAAAGGCTCACTTGGATAAGGGTGAGCAGGCGGTCTTATTATTGAACCGTCGCGGCTTTTCTTCCTTTGTGATGTGCCGAGACTGTGGTTATGTGCCAAGGGACCCCAACTGTAACTTAGCGATGACCCTGCACATGGATACCAAGACTTTGAAGTGCCACTACTGTGACTTTCAGGCGCCAATTCCAAAAATTTGTCCAAATTGCGGGTCCAACCGGATTCGCTACTATGGAACTGGGACGGAAAAGGTTGAAGCTGAATTAGCAAAACTGTTGCCCGGTTACCCAGTGATTCGTTTAGACCAGGATACAACCCGGAAAAAGGGTGCGATGGCCAAGGCCTTAGCTGAATTTGGCCAGAAAAAAGCTCAAATTTTATTGGGGACTCAAATGGTCGCCAAAGGACTGGATTTTGAGGATGTAACGCTGGTTGGCGTCTTAAACGCTGATACAGGCTTAGGGTTACCAGACTTTCGGGCTAGTGAAAAAACCTTTGACCTGTTAACCCAGGTAGCTGGTCGGGCTGGCCGTGGTGACCGTCAAGGTGAGGTTGTTATTCAGACCTTTAACCCTGACCACTATGCGCTGACTTACGCCAAAAACCACGATTACGAAGGCTTTTACCGGCAGGAAATGGCTATCCGCCACGCCGGTGAATTTCCACCATACTACTACACCATTCAAATTCAAACCTCTCATACCGATGAAAATGCGGTGGCGGTCCAAAGTGCTAAGATCGGTGCTTGGTTACAAAAACGGCTACCAGAAGAGGTCGTGATGTTGGGACCTTCACCACAATCAATTGCTAAGTTAAAGGGCCGGTATTACTTCCAGATTTTGCTGAAGTTAAAAAAGCCTCACGAGGCTGAAGACTTGCTCAGGGACCTTGTAGTCCAGTCACAAAAAGCTGAGGTCGGCTTTCAGTTGGAAGTCCGCCGCGACCCGGTAAACTTTATTTAAGGTTGGCTTGCTAAGGCCTAGGTTGGGTTTGATTTGCTAGTGGAAAAGTGGTCTGAACCGATTTGTTATAATAGAGAATACGAACACTTTTTTTAGAAATTACGTGAGGAAGAAAATGACCTACCGGATTGTTTTTATGGGAACGCCTAGTTTTGCGGTTCCGCTCTTAGAAGCTTTAAACCAAGATGACCAGTATGAAGTGGCGGCTGTGGTAACGCAACCAGACCGGCCTCAGGGTCGTAAGCAAAAGTTAACTCCTAGTCCGGTGAAAGAGGCGGCCTTGGCGGTCGGCTTGCCGGTCTTACAACCAGAAAAAATTGGCGGTTCTGCCGAAATGGACCAAATTATTGACCTGGCCCCTGACTTTATCGTGACGGCGGCCTTTGGTCAGTTCTTGCCAGACAAGTTGTTAGCGGCTGCCAAAATTGCAGCGGTCAACGCCCATGCTTCCTTGCTACCAAAGTACCGCGGTGGGGCGCCAGTCCACTATGCCATTATGGATGGTAACCAGGAGACTGGGGTGTCCTTGATGTACATGGTAAAGAAGATGGATGCTGGTGATGTGATTGACGTTGTCAAGGTGCCAATTGACCATGATGACAATGTTGGTACCATGTTTGACAAGTTGAGCCAAGTGGCAGCACCATTGGTCTTGGAAAACTTGCCCAAGTTGGCGGCGGGAACGGCGACGGCAACACCACAGGACCCAGACCAGGTTACTTTTTCACCAAATATCAGCCGGGACCAGCAGGTCTTGCACTTTGACCAAGAAGAAGCGAGCCGATTGGACTACCATATCCGTGGTTTGTACCCAACTCATTCGGCTCATGCTGATGTGGGTGGTGCCCGAGTGAAGTTTGTGTCTGCTACGGCTTTGCCGGATAAGACGGATGTCAAGCCGGGTGTGATCGTTGAAAAAACCAAGAAGAAATTAGTGGTGGCTGCTGCCAATGGCACAACCTTACAAATTGACCAACTTCAACCAGCCGGCAAGGCTGTGATGGCTGTTGCTGCTTACCTAAACGGGGCTGGTCAGAAATTTAATGTAGGCGACCAGTGGGTTGACCTCGGGGAATAAAGCAAAAGTAAATGGCAAAAAATACAGTAAAAAATAGTCAAAATCCTCGGCTTTTAGCCGTTGATACCCTGGCGAAGGTAAAAAACGGGGCCTACTCGAACTTACAATTAAACCAGGTTATTAAAAACCACGACTTGAAGCCAACGGACCGGGGCTTGCTAACCACCCTGGTCTATGGGACGATCCAATACCGGCTATTATTGGAATACTGGCTAGCTCCTTTCATCAAGGGCAGGAAGCTTGACCCTTGGGTGAAGGAGTTGCTTTTGACGGCTTTGTTCCAGTGGCATATGTTAGACAAAATTCCAAAGCACGCCATCTTTAACGAAAGTATCCAGGTTGCCAAAGACTTGGGTCATTCTGGCACTGCTAAGTTTGTGACGGCCATCTTGCATCGCTTGGACCGTGAAGGGGTCCGCGATGTTAAAGAGATTACCCATCCCTTGGAACGATTATCAGTTGAATACTCGTTACCTCAGTGGTTGGTGGAAACTTTGATTGACCAGTTAGGTGAGGCGAAGACCAAGAAAATTTTGGCCTCATTGAATGAAGCACCAGCCCAAACGGTCCGGGTTAATACTAAGAAGACGACCGTTGACCAGGCTAAAAAAGACCTTGAAGCCGAAGGCTTTACGGCCCGGTTATCCAAGGTTAGTGGGTCTGGCTTAGTGGTTACTGGTGGTCATGTTGCATCCTCAAAGCCGTTCTTGGATGGATTATTGACGGTCCAAGATGAATCGGCGATGTTACCAGTCGAATCTTTGCAAATTAACGACCAGGTTCAAACCGTGTTGGACGCGGCTGCTGCACCGGGTGGAAAAACCACTCAAATCGCCCAAGAATTAGCCGACGGGGCCACGGTGACCGCTCTAGATATCCATGACCATAAGGTTAAGTTGGTTAAGGACAATGCGAAGCGCTTAGGGTTGGCTGACCAAGTTGAAGCCCAGGCATTGGATGCCAGACAAGTACCAACGGCCTTTGACCATGACTTTGACCGAATCTTGGTTGATGCCCCATGTTCTGGGCTAGGGTTACTGCGCCGTAAGCCGGAAATTCGCTATGAAAAGTCCTTGCAGGATGTTTTGCATTTGGCCGACTTACAGCTAGAAATTTTAAATGCGGCTGTTAAACGACTGGCCAAAAATGGTATCTTAGTCTATAGTACTTGCACGATTTTAGACCAGGAAAACGATGGGGTGGTTGAACAGTTCTTAGCTGCTAACCCGGAAATCGAATTGGTTAAGACCAAGACGGCCTTAGATTTGAAGGCCGACCGGTCAGAAGACGTGTTAAAGATTTACCCAGATGATTATCAAACGGATGGCTTTTTCGTGGCAACCTTTCAAAATAGGGGGTAGTGTCAATGGCAATTGCTTATATCAGTGAAAAAGGACCTAGACGGTCCGATAACCAAGACGCAGTTGGCGCCTTTTTCAACCGGGCTGGTGAGCCCTTAGTCCTAGTGGCTGATGGGGTGGCTTCCAACCCTGGTTCGAAACAGGCTAGTCAGCTGGTTGTCAATGCTTTAGGAGCGGCCTGGGAGTCTAAAAGCCTATCAGACCCTGAAAGTGTTAAAGATTGGTTGGTTCATCAAGCTGATTTAGCCAATAAGTCAATTTTATTAGCGGGGCAAAATAACCCAAATGTCAACCAGATGGCAACCACGATTGTTTTGGCTGTTAGTTTACCAGATCAAATTTTGGTGGCGAATGCTGGCGATTCTAGGGCCTATTTGCTACGCAACAAGGAAACAGAGTTGCTGACCTTTGACCACACGTTGAAAAACGAATTGGAACGGAGCTCTGGCCAGATTTATGGGTCAGATTTGCCAGAAGCTAATTCGTTGACTCGGTACTTAGGGGTTAACCAGCAGGTTGACTTGGAGTGGACGACCTTTAAGCCCCAAAAGGGTGACTGGTTATATTTAACCTCTGATGGTTTGTCGAAGGTCTTGTCCTTAGAAGAACAGGTCAATATTATCCAACCAGGCCGGCTCCGTCCAGGCAACTTACCTAAATTGGGCTCAATTTCGGATTTGTTAGAGCGAATCAAGGCCTTGATGACAGCTGCGATTGCTCGTAATGCGCCCGATAACATTACTGCTTTATTGGTAACGGACTTAACCAACCCAAAGCAGCGAGTGGCCAACGATGAACAAGATACCAAGCACCAACACCACGAAGCAGGGGGAACCGACTAATGCCAGAAGGAACGATTATTGATAGTCGCTATAAAATCGTCAAATCCCTTGGAAACGGCGGAATGGCGAACGTTTACCAAGCATATGATCTGTATCTAAAGCGCTATGTGACCTTAAAGGTGATTCGCTTAGATATTAAAGACGAATCGAATGCAGTTGCCCGGTTCCAACGTGAAGCCAAGGCGGCTACGGAACTTTCAAATGACCACATTGTTCAAGTTTATGATGTTGGTGAGTACCAGGGACTGTCTTATTTAGTGATGGAATATGTGGAAGGCATGGACTTAAAGGCCTATGTCCAAGACCGCTTTCCAATCCCATATAAGCAAGTTGTCAACATGATGGAACAAATCCTGGAGGCTGTTAATGCTGCCCACCAGGCTGGGATTATTCACCGGGACTTGAAGCCACAAAATATCTTGGTCGATGATAACGACCAGGTTAAGATTACGGACTTTGGAATTGCAACGGCCCTAAAGCCCTTTTCTTATCCAAATAAAACGACTAGGGTGATCGGGTCAATCCATTATTTGGCACCCGAATTGCCAACCGGCCAGTCGGCTTCCGTGAAGTCTGACGTCTATGCTTTAGGAGTTATCTTGTATGAGATGTTGACCAACCAGGTTCCTTACCAAGGGGACACGGCTGACCAGGTCGCTTACAAGCACGGCAATGTCCCAATGCCATTTGTCCGTGACTTTGACGAACAAATTCCGCAGGCTTTGGAAAACGTCATCTTAAAGGCGACAGCCAAGAACCCAATGGACCGGTACTTGTCAGCCGAGACAATGGCAGATGATTTGAAGACCTCTTTGTCAAAGCGTCGGTCACAAGAACCCCGCTTTGTCCCAGAGACGTCTGATGAGACCCGTTTAGTTGATACGGACTGGGCAAAGCACCCGTATGTCGATGATGACCCGGATGATATCTATGATGTGGAAAAAGAAAAGCCAGTCGACCAAAAAATTATTGATTATGCCCAACAGGGTTATTCGGTTAAAAAGATTGCTCGGATGGTTGATCGGACGCCAAAGTATGTCCGGAAAGTTTTGGATGAAAACGGGATTAAGTACCGGTCTGCTAAAAAATGGGTCGTTGGAATTTTCTTCCTAACAATTGTTCTTGCTGGTGTCTTTGGTGCTGCTTACTGGAAGGGCCTTTATGTCGAAATGCCGGATGTAACGGGGATGACCAAGGCCCAGGCTGAAAGCAAGATTTCGGATGCTGGTTTGTCAGTTGGAAACGTGACAACTTCTAGTTCAAAGACGGTTTCAAAGGGAAATGTGATTAAGTCTAGTCCGGTGGCTAATTCCAATATTGAAAAGGGCAGCACAGTTAACCTGGTGGTTTCTTCTGGAAATGATCTGGTAACCCTCTCTGACTATACGAGCTGGACCTATTCATCTGCCTCATCAGCTTTGACCAAAAAAGGTTTTACTGTTAATAAAAAGACGCAGTCCAGTTCCGATGTTGCGAGCGGGGATGTGATTTCACAATCTGTATCAGCTGGTTCATCAGTTGACCCAAGTTCAACTACGATTACTCTGACGGTCTCTTCTGGGGCAGCCAAAGTGACCCTGCCAAACTTGGTTGGTGAAACACAGTCTGAGGCTTTGTCTTGGGCCAATAATAACAACGTTCAGTTGAGCTTTACAACGCAAAACTCATCGACAACAGCCGGCCAGGTCTTGAGCCAAAGTTCATCTGCCGGAACACAGTTTGCGGTCAACAACGTTTTGACGTTGACAATTTCAACGGGAACGAGTTCAAGCTCAAGTTCGAGCGCCTCATCGTCTTCATCAGGTAGTTAAAATTAAATTCTATGACGGGAATGTCATTTGGATTTTCCCGTCATTTTTATTTACAAAAGATGCTATACTTAGGCTATGAAAACAGGACGGATTATCCGGTCTTTAGCCGGTTATTATGACATTATGCAAGAGGGTGGTTCGGTTGAACGGACCAGAGCCAGAGGACAGTTCCGCCAAAAAAAGAACCGACCATTAGTTGGGGACTTTGCTGACTTTGAGTCAGAAAATGGCGAGGGCTTTATTTGGGCATTGCATGACCGGCAAAATGACTTGGTCCGCCCGCCGATTGCTAATGTTGATTTGGCAATTGTCGTGACTTCAATGGTCGAACCGGCCTTTTCACAAAACTTATTAGACCGGCAGTTAGTTGCTTTGGAAGCAGCCAAGGTCCAACCAATCTTATTCTTTTCCAAGATTGACTTGGTTGACCAGGAGGGGTTAGAGGTCTTAGCAAAGGCCGTGGCGGACTACCGAGGAATTGGTTATACGGTCATTTTGTCAACTGACGATTTGGAAGCAAGTTTCGCGCCGGTCCTAAAAAACCAAGTCGTAGTGGCGATGGGACAAACCGGGGCTGGTAAGTCGACCTTGCTGAACCGGTTAGCACCGGAACTAAAATTGGCGACTTCTGAAGTTTCTAAAGCCTTGTCGCGTGGAAAACACACCACCCGTCAAGTTTCTTTGATCGAAGTGCCAAAGTTTGAAACGCTGATTGCTGACACGCCTGGTTTTTCATCGTATGAAGTCTTTGACTTCCCGGTTGAAAAACTTGGCGATTATTTCCCGGAAATCAAGAAAGTCAGTGCTTTTTGTAAGTTTCGGACGTGTTCTCATTTGAACGAACCAGGTTGTGCGGTCAAAGAGGCGGTCGACCTTGGCAGTATTTCAGAAGCACGGTATAATAGTTATGAACTCTTTTACCAAATCATTAAAGGTAAGCGCCCAGTCTACCAGAAAACTAGCCAGAAATGGCGGCAGCAGTAGGTTGTAGCGGTTGGAAGTTCGCTGAGAAAGAGGAGAAACATGGCTGGAATTATCGCCCCATCAATTTTAAGTGCCGACGTTACCAAGTTGGGTGAAGACGTTGCAACAGTTGAACAAGCTGGTGCAAAGTACCTTCACATCGACTTGATGGATGGAACTTTTGTTCCATCAATGGCTTATGGACCCGCTTGGGTTAAGCAACTCCGCCCACAAACTAAGTTGTTCTTGGACGTTCATTTGATGGCTGTCCACCCTGAAAACCATGTAGAAGAGCTGGCTGAGGCTGGTGCTGACTTGATTGGTGTTCACGTTGAAGCAACTGACCACATCCACCGTGTCTTGCAAATGATTAAGGCAGCAGGCGTGAAGGCTGAGGTTGTCATTAACCCTGGAACCCCTGTTTCAGCCATTATCCCAGTATTGTCAATGGTCGACCAAGTTTTGGTGATGACGGTTAACCCTGGTTTTGGCGGCCAAGAATTCTTGCCAGAAATGGTTGAAAAGATTAAGGAATTGACTGCCTATAAGCAAGAAAATGGCTTGGACTTTGATATCGAAGTTGATGGTGGGATTAACGATAAGACGATTGCCTTGACAGCTGCGGCTGGTGCCAACGTCTTCGTGGCTGGATCATATGTTTATGATAAGGTTGACCCAGCGGCTAAGGTTCAAAAGTTAAAAGAATTAACTGATTAATTTGATGTTAGCCAGAAAAGATTTTCTTTTCTGGCTTTTTTAGTAAGGGGAGTAGGGGATGCGTGTCAATATTCTAGCTGGCGGGCCAACAGATTTTTGGCCCAGTGATATTTTTGACCGACCAGGAACCTGGGTTGGGGCAGACCGTGGGGCTTGGCGGCTCTTGCAAGCTGGCGTTGATTTTGCCATGGCGGTGGGTGATTTTGATTCACTGTCACCAGCGGAATTTGACGAGCTGACCAGTCATTTGGAAAAGCACAGCATCCATCGTTTTATTCCTGAAAAAGACTATACCGATGTTCAATTGGCAATTAAGTATGCCGATGCTAAATTAGGCGCGGATGAAATTTATGTCTATGGGGCGACTGGTGGCCGGTTGGACCATTTATTGGCCAATTTAACCATTCCCTCGATGACTGGTTTTCATGAATTGACGGAAAAGATTTTTCTGGTTGACCAAGATAACGTCGTTTCTTATTTGTTGCCTGGGGAAAAGACGGTTCACCAAGTTCCTGGGATGAAATATTTAGGGTTTATGCCATTGGGTATAGTTGATAATTTGAAGATTATTGACGCTAAGTACACCTTGACACAGCCTAAAAGTCGGGCTATAATGTGGTCATCAAATGAATTTATTGGCGAATTGGTACACATCTCGTTCGAGACTGGTATCATCGTCGTGACACAGAGTAAGGATGGAGGTCAATAACATGGCAGTAACAGCAATTACCGATGCAGATTTCGCAAAAGAAACTGATTCAGGC
Source organism: Fructobacillus sp. ChS1-6f1-1-27 (assembly GCF_059579415.1). Taxonomy (NCBI): domain Bacteria; kingdom Bacillati; phylum Bacillota; class Bacilli; order Lactobacillales; family Lactobacillaceae; genus Fructobacillus; species Fructobacillus sp. ChS1-6f1-1-27. The sequence goes on from NZ_JCAOER010000001.1 coordinate 36,581, forward strand.
GTTTCAATTACCGATTTCTGGGCAACTTGGTGTGGCCCTTGCAAGATGCAATCACCAGTTTTGGATGCTTTGTCTGAAGAAGACGGTGTCAATAACATCAAGTTTTTGAAGATGGATGTTGATGAAAACAAGGAAACACCATCGAACTTCGGCATCCGTGCCATTCCAACTTTGGTTGTCATGAAAGATGGCCAAGCGGTCGAACGGTTGACTGGTTTTCACAACAAGGAACAACTAGCTGAAATTTTGCAGAAATACGCTTAAGTTCTTGCCAAGGTCGGTCCTTTCTGGTAAAATATTGTATTGTTGATAAGAAGAGCATGAACAACCTCGGCTCGGATAGGAGGGTCAGACATGGCAAAAGATGCAATTACTGGTGCACGCACCCGTTTTGGTAATCAACGTTCACACGCCTTGAATTCAAGTCGTCGTAGCTGGAAGCCAAACTTGCAAAAGGTTACTGTTAAGATTAACGGTTCCGCACCTAAGAAAGTTTACTTAACGGCACGTACTTTGAAGGCCGGATTAAAGAACGGTTCAATCGAACGTGTTTAAAAACCACTCACTTCGGGTGGTTTTTTTATTTAAACTAGGAAATTTAAGATGCTGTTTTAAATCTAAGGTAGGTCGACCTTAAGCATGGTAAAATAGAATTATCAGGTTTAGAAAGGAACGTGGGGACTTTTCCTCACAAGTAATCAAATGGCAATTAAGATTCAAACTAAAAATGGTGAAATCAAGGTTGAAAATGACGTGATTGCTTCAGTTGTTGGCGGCGCCACAATTGAAAACCCAGGCGTGGTTGGGATGGCCTCACGTTCTGCTTTAAAGGATGGAGTTAACCAGATTTTGAAGCGAGAAAACTATAGCCGAGGGGTTGTGGTTTCGCAAAGTGATGCCGGCATGTCAGTCGATGTTTATATCGTCGTTCAATACGGGATGAAACTGGCTGAAATCTCTGCCTCTGTCCAACGCAAGGTGAAGTACTACCTTGATACCTACCTGGGTCTGCATGTCCCAGAAGTGAACGTGATTGTTCAAGGAATTGCAACCAAGGATTAAAGGAATGACTGTAGAAAAAATAATGACGGTAACCGCTGCTGATTATGGCAAGATGGTCAATGCCGCCGCTGCTAAGCTTTCTGCTAATGCAGAAAACATTAACAAATTAAACGTTTTCCCCGTTCCTGATGGCGATACTGGGACTAATATGGCCTTGTCGCTTGCTTCAGGGGCCCAGTACGAGCGGGATTCTCAAGATGAAACTGTCGGCTTATTAGCCAAAGCAACCGCTAAGGGGCTTTTGATGGGCGCCCGTGGTAATTCTGGTGTCATCTTGTCGCAAATTTTCCGGGGAATGGCTGATTCGTTGGCGGACAAGGATAACTTGTCTGCCCGCGATTTGGCGGATGCCTTGATGGAAGCGGCCAAAGTAGCCTACCAGTCGGTGATGAAGCCGACCGAAGGGACAATTTTGACGGTTATCCGGGAAGCGGCGTCGGCTGCCGACCGGTCTGTTAAAGACGGAGCTGATTTGCCAACGATGATGACAGCGGTCGCTCAAGCTGCCCAGGTAGCTTTAGATAAGACACCAGAAATGTTACCCGTCTTAAAAGAGGTTGGCGTAGTTGACTCTGGTGGCCAAGGCCTGGTCTTAGTTCTGTCAGCCTTTGCAGAGGTTATTGCTGGAACGGTCAACGATGAAGACCTGCAGGCACCTGATAATGCTGAATTAGACCAGATGGTTGCTAAGCTTCATGCTGGGGCTCAAGCCAACGAATCCCTCCGCCCTGAAGACATTAAGTATGGTTATTGTACCGAAGTGATGGTTGAACTCGGCCATGGGACAACCTATACTAAGGACTTTGACTACCAAGAATTTTATGATTACATCGCTGACCGTGGAGATTCATTACTAGTCATTAACGATGATGATGTGGTGAAGGTTCATGTTCACACCGAAGATCCTGGTGCGATTATTCACTGGGGAACGGAATTTGGTTCCTTACTGAAGGTCAAGGTTGACAACATGCGCGACCAACAGCAGGCAGTGATTGACGAGCAGGCGAAGGAAGATGCTGAGAAAAAGGTCGGTCAGGCAGAGACAAAGCCCGTACCTGCAGTTGCCATTTTTGCGGTTGCTTCAGGCGCTGGGGTGGCTGAACTTTTTGAATCGCTTGGTGTCTACCAAGTCATTACTGGTGGGCAAACGATGAACCCATCTACAGCTGACTTTGTTGACGCAATCCAGGCTTCCGGTGCTGAAAACGCGATTATTTTGCCAAATAACTCCAACATTTTCTTGGCTGCTGACCAAGCAAAGGACTTAGTCGAAGTTCCGGTTGAAGTGGTGAAGTCAAGGACGGTCCAACAAGGGCTGACTGCCATGCTCGGCTATAACCCAGATGCTTCTGTGGCAGATAACCAGGCGGCAATGACGGAAGAATTGGCAACAGTTATTTCCGGTCAAGTAACCAAGTCTGTCCGTGATACGACTTTAAACGGTCAAACAATCAAAAAGGGTGACTTTCTGGGCATGGTTGACGGTGAGATTGCCGTTGTTGGTCAGAAGTTACTTGAAACCTCGACAGATATGTTAAAAAAGATGCTAGATGACGATAGTGAAATCGTGACCATTATCACTGGTAAGGGTGCGAAGGCGAAGGATGCCAAGGCCTTGACTGCAGCGATTGAAGAAATTGATGAAGACTTGGAAGTCGAAGTTCACGACGGTGGGCAGGACTTGTACCCATTTTTAATTTCAGTCGAATAATTTGATAAGCAAAAAACGCTACTTGTACAAGTAGCGTTTTTTACTTTGCTTAAAGTTGTTATTTAATAGCAGCGATAGCGGCATAGATAACAGAACCGGCCATAACTACCACCATAAAGATGGCCATGATCCAAGTCCAAACTTGGAACTTACTCTTCTTTTTCTTTTCCACGCGTGGGATTGGCTTGCGGTCTAATTGACGGTTGACCTCGGCTTGTAATGCTTGGTCAACGTCAGCGCTGGTTGTGTTTGTGGCTGTTTGGGCCTTTTCAACTTTTTTGTTCTTCTTTTTAGGCATATTAGTAACCCTTGTCTCCTGATAATCTAAAAATATCATACCATAATCGTAGTTAAAATTGAAATTCTAGCCGGTGCTTGGTAGAGTAATTCTAGAGGTAAAGACGATGAATTGGTATATTTGGCCGGCAATCTGGCTTTTAGTAATTTTATTAATGACGATTTGGCGGTTGTTTTACCGGGCCTTTCCAAGCCTTGGAATTTTAGACTTAGCCATGGTGCCCACTTGGGTTTTAGCCTATTTTTTGTGGGGTGCAGCCTTTTACCGGTCTGATATTCTAGCCATCTTGGTTGCTTGGCTGATTATTGGGGCGATCTGGTCTTTTGCTTCAATTCGACGGGGCCGAACAATTCGAGTGTTTTTACACCGTTATTGGCAAGTTACAGCTGTCATTGGTGTCATCTTAATGTTGGCTTTGTCGGTAGCAGCCGTTATTTTAGTAAAATAGGGAAAATCCCCCACCAGGCATAAACCTTGATTTATCAAGGTTTATGCCTTTTTTGTTACTTATTTTTCGAAAAAATGTCAATAAAAGTGGAGGAATGTGGGGGAATGTGGTAAATTAATGTTAAGTTAAATTTAAGAAAGGAGGTGAGCCTATGTTCATGGGAGAATCTTCACATAATTTAGATCCTAAGGGTAGGCTCACTATCCCAGTTAAATTTCGAAACCAGCTGGGCGAGTCCTTTGTCATCGTCCGTTGGATGGAACATGCCCTAAGGGCAATGCCAATGTCTGTCTGGCAAAACCTAGAAGAACAGTTAAATGACTTACCGCTCGGGAAGAAAGAAGCCCGGGCTTTTAAGCGTTTTGTTTTGGCGGGCGCCAAGGAGGCCGAGTTTGATAAGCAGGGCCGAGTGATTGTTGACGGTAACCTGAAAGACTACGCTCAGATTGATAAAGAAGTAGTTGTGACGGGTGCTGGTGACTCGTTTGAAATATGGTCAGCAGAGAACTGGCAAGAATACACCGCTGCAACGGCTGAAAACTTCGACGACATTGCCGAAGGCTTGGTAGATTTTGATTTTTAAGAAGATGAAGAGGAAAGGAGGACAAGCAAATGGCATTTGAACACATCACGGTCCTCCAAAAAGAAGCGGTCGACTTACTAGACGTTAATCCAACCGGAACCTATGTTGACGCCACCCTTGGTGGGGGTGGCCACACTGGTGAGATTTTAAAGAAGTTGACGACTGGTACTCTTTATTCCTTTGACCAAGACCAAACGGCCATCGACCATAACAAGGCCCAGTACGAACAAGAGATTGCAGCTGGCAAGTTGGTGCTGGTTTTCCAAAACTTTCGCACTTTGAAAGATAGTCTGGCTGCCCACGGTGTAACGGCCGTTGATGGTGTCTTGTATGATTTGGGTGTTTCTTCTGTGCAATTTGACGAAGGAGACCGGGGCTTTTCTTATAACCATGACGCCCCCTTGGATATGCGGATGGACCAGCGCCAAGACTTGACGGCCTTGACGATTGTTAATGACTGGCCTTTTGCCGACTTAGTCCGAGTCTTAACCCGGTACGGGGAAGACCGGTTTGGCAAAGCAATTGCCCGTAAGATTGAACAGACCCGGGAAAAAGAACGGATTGAAACAACCTTTGACCTGGTTGAAATTATCAAAGAAGCAATTCCAGCACCAGCTCGCCGGCATGGTGGCCATCCGGCCAAGCGAACTTTCCAGGCTTTACGAGTTGCCGTTAACGACGAACTTGGGGCTTTGGAAGATTCGCTTAGCCAAGCGTTAGACTTGTTGGCTGTTGACGGTCGGATTGCTGCGATTTCTTTCCAGTCTCAAGAAGACCGGTTGATTAAGCAGATGTTTCGTGAAAAGACGGCCTTGCCGGATGTACCACGAGGCTTACCACTTTTGCCAGAGCAAATGCAGGCCGACTACAAGTTGCTCACTCGAAAGGCAATTAAGCCTAACGAAGAAGAACAAAGTGAAAACCACCGTTCCACCTCGGCACAGTTACGCGGCATCGTCCGTTTAAAAGTTGACGAGACCAAGTGATTGTTTTTCAAGTTAACCCAGTGAATTTAAGTAAAGGAGTTTCCAATGGCACAAAATGCTTACCGATACCAAAACGTTGCGACAGCCTTACCCAAGCAAGATGTCCCGGCGGTCAAAAAAGTCCGGACCAAGAAGCGCTACCAGGCGGCCGTCTGGACGAAGCGCGAACGAGGACTGGTTGTCTTTATGGCAGCAGTTGTGGTGTTCTTGATGCTTGGAACAGTGGCTACCACAGTTTCAATGCAGCGAGTTGCTGTTGAAAATCAAAGTGTGACTTCAAAAATTACTCAGGTTAAAGAAGAAAACGATTCTTACCGTGGCGATATTCAGTCAAAAACTAACCAAGAAAACTTGGAAAAGGTCGCAAAATCGGCTAATATGGAACAGAGTACTAACAATGTCCGCAATGTAAACCAATAGTAAAATATGAGTAAAGATAAAAGACGACAACCTGGTAAAAAAGTAACCAAGAACGCAAAAGTTTTTGGCGGCCTCCTATTCATGGGGGCTTTCTTTGTTATTTTGATTATGGCTGGTCGTCTTTTTCAAATTGCTGGCATTAAAGTCGTTAATGGCCACAACCTGACCACCGCTACCCGGTTGACCTTTTTGCAAAAGGATACGGTTCAAGCAACCCGTGGCCAGATTTTAGATTCAACTGGCCAGGTGTTGGCCGATAATTCAACGGTTTACGATATGTATGCCGTCTTAGATAAAAAACAAGTCACTAGCGGTGGTAAGCCTGACTATGTTGTCAATAAAAAGGAGACTGCTGAAAAGCTCAGTGAAACTCTTGGCATTTCTTACGAAACCTTTTATAGTCAATTAACTTCGGGTAAGCTCCAAGTTGAATTTGGCTCAAAGACCAAGAGTTTAAGTGTTGACCAATATAATAAAATTAAGGCGTTGAAGCTGCCGGGAATTAAGTTCACCTCACAGCCAGCCCGGTATTACCCAAACAACCGGATGGCTTCTGAAATTATTGGTTTGACTAATTCCGTACAAAACGCTGTTGGTCAGCGGACATTGAACGGAATTCTTGGTGTTGAAGCCTTTAAGAACAAAATCTTACGAGGGAAAGACGGGGTAACCACCTCACTTGGGTCTCAAGTTCAAACTTCTAAGAAAAACCAAGTTCAAAATGGTGATAACGTCACTTTGACCATCAATGAAAAGCTCCAAGCAACTTTGGAAAACCGGATGGATGTTTTGTTCTCAGCTACCAAAGCTAAGTCAGCCGTAGCGGTAGTGATGGAAGCGAAGACTGGTAAGATTGTGGCAGAAACACAACGGCCAAACTTCGATCCCAATACCCAGGACGGTTTGAGTGATGCTTGGGAAAACTTGTTGAACCAAGGTTCCTTTGAACCAGGGTCAACGATGAAGACCATCACCTTGGCGGCTGCCATTCAAGAGGGGAAGTGGAAGCCAAATGACACTTACCAGTCTGGAACCTATGAAATTAATGGTCAGAAGGTTGTCGATGCCTTTGGGAATAACGAAGGGACATTGACCTTTGAACAGGCCTACGAACGGTCTTCAAACGTTGGTTTTGCCCACGTGGAACAGTCGTTGGGGGCTAAAACCTGGCTGTCTTACTTAAAGAAGTTCTTGTTCTTGCGTAAGACTGGTTTGGAATTGCCAAACGAAGAGTCTGGTTCAATTTCCTTTACTCAGCCAATTGACCAAGCCAACACGGCCTATGGTCAGGCAATCCGAGTCACACCAGCACAACTCTTGCAGGCTTATTCAACCTTTGCCAATGGTGGTAAGGAAATTAAGCCGTACTTAGTTGAAAAGATTACGGATCCAACGACCGGAAAGGTTGTTTATAAGGGAAAGACCGAAACGGTTGCTAACCCTGTTTCCGCGTCAACAGCTAAGCAGGTTTTGGCAAGTATGAATAACGTTGTCAACGCCGATGATGGAACAGCCAAGGCTTACTCATTGTCTGATGTTGGTTACCAGGTCGGTGCTAAGACCGGAACGGCCCAAATTTCTCAAAACGGAAAGTACTTAGATGGGTTGACCAACGATATTCATTCGATCATGACAATCGTGCCAACTAATAATCCAAAGTATATAATGTATATAGCTGTTAAGCAGCCACAGGTCTTCCCAGACGCCAACATTCAGATTACTTTAAATAACGTGTTCCGTCCTGTGATGTTGCAAGCCCTAAACGATGGTGATGGAGATGTCAAATCCAAGACTAATGAAGTCACGATTCCAGATGTCCGCGGTAAGTCGGTCAGTGATGCGACCCAAACGTTGCAAAACCTTGGGATGCGGGTTGCCGCCGTTGGCTCAACTGGTAACGTGACGGCTCAGTCAATCAAGGCTGGCCAGAAATCAGTCAAGGGAAGCTTGGTCTTACTGACGGCTAAGGGTGCGGCCACTGTACCGGACTTCACGTCATGGACTAAAAACGAAGTCTTGGCTTGGGGTTATTTGGCCAACGTTAAAATGTCTTTGACCGGTTCTGGCTACGGTGAAAAGCAAAGCATTCAGTCAGGAACAACAATTTCAAAGCAAACTAAATTGACCGTTAACTTTAAGGAGAAGTCATAATGTCAGTTGTACTCGAATTTTTATTGGGGATGGTGATTACGGCGTTACTAATGCCGACCGCCATTAAAAAACTAAAGCAAAGTAAGGAGCAAGCGGTGATTCGCACGCTTGGCCCTGACCACCAGCAAAAGGCGGGAACGCCATCACTGGGTGGGGCAGTCTTTGTTTTAGTTGCCATCATCGTGGCTTTTTGCCTCCCTGGTACTTACAGAAACCACGTGGCCTTTACAACGACGCTGGCTTTATCCGTTGCGGTGGGAAGCTTTGCTTTGATTGGAGCGATTGACGATGGGCTAAAAATGCTCCGCCATGCCGATGATGGTTTTGCCTTCAAGCCAAAGCTGGCGGCCCAAACGGCTTCCGCCTTTGTCGTGATGCTTTTGCTTTGGTCCTTGCACGTGCCAGCCGCTTTGAACTTACCTTACTATGGGGTGGTTTACCTTGGGGTCTTCTACATTGTCTTCTTGTGGATCTGGCTGGTTGGCTGGTCCAATGCAACCAACTTGACCGACGGCTTGGATGGCTTGCTTGGTGGCTTGTCCGTGATTGCCTATGCTGCCTACACCATTTTGGCCTTGCGAGCTTCCAACTGGGCAATGGTTTCATTCAATTTAATTTTGATTGGGACAATCGCTGGCTTTTTGATCTTTAATTTGCCAAAGGCCAAGATTTTCATGGGCGACACTGGGTCATTGGCCTTAGGGGCTGGCCTAGCGGTCGAATCAATTCTCTTACACGCCGTGATTTCGCTTTTGATTATTGGCTTGGTTTTCGCGATTGAAACCTTGTCAGTGATTATTCAAACGATTTCTTATCATTACTTTAAAAAGCGAGTCTTTCCAATGGCACCAATCCACCACTCTTTTGAAAAGTTTGGTTGGAGCGAATGGCAAATTGATATTGCCTTTTGGGCCTTTGGCATTCTCCTAGCTGTCCTAGGTCTGTGGCTCTTTTAAAAAATGGTGGCTTGGCCACCGTACATATTTCAAATTTAATCGGGGGAAGAAATGAACAAGTTGAATTTTAACAATCAAAAAGTACTCGTACTTGGCTGGGCCAAATCAGGCCAAGCGGCAGCAAAGCGGCTGGTTCAACTTGGAGCCCAGGTGACGGTTGCTAACCGGGATGAAATCCCTGAAGACCAAACTGTTAAAGATTTGAAAGAGGCCGGTGTTATTTTTGCTGAAAATGACCAGGCTGACGCCTTGGATACCGATACCAATTACGTGGTTAAAAACCCAGGGATTAAATACGAACAGCCGTTACTGGTTAAAGCAGCAGAACTTGAAATCCCGATTTTGACTGAAGTAGCAGTCGCCTTATCAACTTTTACCGGCCGGTTGATTACAATTACCGGGTCTAATGGAAAAACCACGACGACGACGCTTGTTTTTAAGATGCTCCAAGCTGATGACCACCAGGGCAAGGTCGTTGTTGCCGGTAATATTGGAACGCCGGTCTGCCAAGTCGTTGGTGACCTGAGTTCAGAGGATACCTTGGTCTTGGAGTTATCTTCTTTCCAGCTGGAAGGAATTCCTGAAATCCAACCAGATATTGCGGTCATCACGAATGTCTTCTCCAACCACTTAGACTTCCACCACAGTCGTGAAGCCTATTTGGCAGCTAAGGTTCACTTGGTTGAAAACCAACGGCCCGACCAAGTTGCCATTTTAAATGGCCAGGGCCAAGATACGCCGGTGATTGCCAAAAAGACGCAAGCCAAGGTTTTGACTTTTGACCCCGAAGACCAAAGTGCATATGCTCATCAAACGGGTGATGACTTGGTCTTTGGCGACCAGACCTTAATGGCCTTTGCTGATGTTGCCTTAGTTGGCCGGCCAAATTTGGAAAATGTTTTGGCTGCCACCGCTGCAACGACTGTAGCTGGTGCCAGTGCTGACGCTGAAAAGTCGGTTTTGACGACCTTTGCAGGTGTTGAACACCGGTTAGAATTTTTGTTTAAAAACCAAGGAGTCTTGTACTACAACGATTCAAAGGCCACTGATATCGAGGCTACTCAGGCGGCTTTGTCAGCCTTTAGCCAACCAACGATTTTGTTGGCCGGTGGGTTGGACCGTGGTGATGATTTGATGCGGTTGGCCCCAGATTTGAAAAACGTGAAGCAAGTGATTGCCTTTGGGCAAACAAAGGACAAGGTTGTTGCCTTGGCTGAAGCAAAAAAAATTCCGGTTTCAGTAGTGGAGTCGGTTAAGGAGGCGGCCCCGTTGGCTGTTTCAATGGCCCAGGTTGGTGATGTGGTTTTGCTATCACCATCCGCGGCATCTTGGGACCAGTACCCAAACTTTGAAGTTCGTGGTCAGGTCTTTGTGAAAGCCTTGAAAGAGGCATTACAAAAAGCATAGGAGGAAGAGCCAATGAAAGTTGTTTTGTCCGGTGGTGGAACTGGTGGGCACATTTACCCAGCTTTAGCCCTCGCCAAAGTAATCGAAGAAAAAGAACAAAATACTGAATTTTTGTATATTGGTTCTTACCGTGGTGTTGAAAAGAACATTGTGCCAAAGACTGGCATTCCATTTTTGCAATTAGAAGTCCAAGGCTTTTCCCGGTCATTGAAGCATACTGGTACTAACTTTAAGACAATCTACTTGTTCTTAAAGGCAGTGGCTGATGCTAAAAAAATGTTAAAGGACTTTGAACCAGATGTTGTTGTTGGAACCGGAGGCTATGTCTCTGGAGCAGTTTTGTATGCAGCTCAACAAATGGGTATTCCAACGGTTATCCATGAACAAAACTCTGTTGCTGGGGTAACCAATAAGTTTTTGGCTCGGAAGGCGACTAAGATTGGCTTGGGTTTTGAAGCTGCTAAGGACCAATTCCCAGCAGAAAAAACGGTTTTGATTGGGAACCCACGGGCCCAAGAAGTGGCCAACTTGAGTTCTGATTTTTCATGGACTGAATTTGGGTTGAAAGATGACCAAAAGACCTTGTTGATCTTTGGTGGGTCACAAGGAGCACCAGCGATTAACCTGGCAACCTTGGAAGCAATTAAAGACTTTAATGACCGTGATTACCAGGTCGTCTTGGTGGCTGGTCCAAAGCGGATTGATAACTTTAACCGTTTGTTGAAAGAAGATGGCCAAAGTCTTGGTGACCATATTAAGGTTTTGCCATATATTGATAATATGCCAGCCGTGATGAAGAAGGCGACCGCCTTAGTTGCCCGTGCTGGGGCGACGTCCATTGCTGAAATTACAGCCTTGGGCTTGCCAGCTATTTTGGTACCATCACCATTTGTTACCGGTGACCATCAGACTAAAAACGCTAGTGCCTTAGTGAAGGCTGGCGCAGCCTTGGCAATCAGGGAGCCCGATTTTGACGGCGCTAGTTTGGTTAAGGCAGCCGATGCCTTGATGTTAGATGACAAGCAAGCCAAAGCAATGAAAAAACAATCTGAAAAGGTTGGCATTACCGATGCCGGCGACCGGTTCTACCAGTTGATTAAGTCCGTTATTTCAGACTAGGAGTTTGTTTTCCGTGCAAGAAGAAACCATGACAATTCCAAGGTCAGTCAAAACTGCCAGTGTCTTAACGGCCCTGGTCTTTTTGGCGTTGGCCGCTTTGGTCTTGGTCTTCTGGCAACCCTGGCAAAAAATCACGAGTGTGACGGTTGATGCCGGTAATATTCCGACTGAAACGGTTGAAAGTCAGATTGGGATTCATGAAGGTGACTACCGTTACCAGGTTTTCTTGCAAGAAGCTTTCTTAGCTCAAAAACTAAAGAATGCTAATGGCAAGGTCGCCCGGGTTAAGGTTTCTTTGACTGGCCAATCGGTGACGATTGAAGCTAGTGAGAAAATTAATGCCGGCTTTATTCAAGAAAAAGGCCACTGGTACCAACTTGATTCAGCTGGAAACAAGAGTCTTGTTTCAAAACCTGATGGTCAGGGACCGGTTTATACGGACTTCAAGAGTAATGCTCGTGTTCAAAAAGTCGCCCGGGCGATTTCTTCTTTGAACTCGTCAGTCCGGCAGAGTATTGGTGAAATCATTTACTCGCCAAATAGTAACAATTCGGACCGGCTAGTCTTGATGATGGAAGATGGTAACACCGTTTATGCTAGCCAAGGAACATTGGCCGAAAAGATGCCGTATTATGCTGGAATTGCCGCACAATTATCGAGTGCTGGCGTTGTTGATTTGCAGTATGGTTCTTATTCATATGCATACGGTAGCCAGTAATCTAAAAGTTTCTAAGAAATCCGGCTGTATTCCTACCAGACTAAGGTAGAATATGATAAGATTGTGTTTAGGTTTAGTTTCTAAATTTTTATTAAGAGGGGAAAATGCATGACCCAAGATGGCGTGATAGTTGGATTAGACATCGGGACGACAATGGTTAAGGTTGTCGTCGCTCAAAGTGATGGTGACCGCTTTAACGTCATTGCGACGGGAAGCGCTCCCGGGGCAGGTTTGCGCCGGGGTGTCATCGTTGATTTGAACAAGACTTCTGCGATGATCCAACAGGCAGTTGACCAGGCTGCTAAAAAAGCAAATATTGAAATTAACGAAGTGGTTGTTGGTCTGCCAGCTAACCATGTTGATATTCAAAAAATTTCTGGTCTGGTTTCGATTGAAAACCAAAACAAACAAATTACAAATCACGATATTAAAAACGTCACGGAGCAGGCTTTAAGCACCTTGGCATTACAAGACCAAAGTGTTGTTGAATTCTTGCCGAACCAATTTATCGTTGACGGCTTTGATGGTATTAAGGACCCAACCGATATGATTGGTGTTCGCTTAGAAATTGAAGGATTGGCCTACTTGGCACCAAGTAAGGTTGTTGATTCAATTAAGATTGCTGTCCAAAAGGCTGGCTTGAAGATTAAGTCCTTAGTCTTAGCGCCAATCGCCTTGGCACCATCATTTCTTAATGATGCCGAACAAGACTTTGGAGCTGTCTTAATTGACTTGGCCGGTGGCCAGTCAACGGCTTCTGTTGTTCATGACCACAAGGTCAAGTACATGACGGTTGACTATGAAGGTGGCGTATCGGTTACCAAGGATATTTCAACGGTCTTGGGAATTTCGGTTGCTGACGCTGAATCAGTCAAGCAAAAGTTTGGTTCTGCTGATCCTCACCAAGCTTCTGCTGACCAAGTCTTTTACGTTGACGCCGTTGGCTTGACGGATAAGAAACCGGTTGATGAACACTACTTAGCTGAAATTATCGAAGCTAGGTACGACCAAATCTTTGACCGACTAGGCCAACAGCTTCAAACTATTGGAGCGGATGAGTTGCCTGGTGGTTACTTGATTACCGGTGGTGGTGCAGCCACTGCTGGAATCTTGGCTAAGGCTAGGGAACACTTTGGCGAAAACGTCCAAGTGGCTTCACCAAACCAAATTGGTTTGCGTCACCCAAGTTTTGCTCGGGCCTTAGCCTATGCTTCACACCAAGCTTACCAAAGTGATTTGTCAGCACAGATTATGGCAGTCTTGATGGGTAAGCCATTATCAGAAAAAGAAATTGCGGAAGTGGAAACTTATCACTTACCAGCAGAAGAAAAAGAAGTAATCCAAGCAAAGGGCGATGGCGAAAGCTTTGAAGATGGTCAAGGTAAGAAGCCTGGCATGATGTCTCGGATGAAATCAACCATCACTTCACTGTTTGCAGAAACAGATGACGACTAAATCATTCCCAAAGGAGTAATTTTCATGGACTTTACAATCGACGAAACGCAGGATCAAACCGGCGCTGTCATCAAGGTAATTGGTGTTGGTGGTGGTGGGTCTAACGCGGTCAACCACATGATTGACGAAGGAATCCAAGGTGTTGATTTCATCGTTGCCAATACGGATGTCCAGGCCTTGGATAAGTCAAAGGCTGCTCAAAAAGTACAAATTGGACCAAAGTTAACAGGTGGACTTGGTGCCGGGTCAAACCCTGACCGCGGGGCGAAAGCTGCCGAAGAATCAGAAGAAGAAATTCGAAACGCCTTGACAGGGGCCGACATGGTCGTTGTTACTGCTGGAATGGGTGGTGGTACTGGAAACGGTGCTGCACCAATTATTGCTAAGATTGCTAAGGACCTTGGGGCTTTGACAGTTGCTGTGGTTACCCGCCCATTTTCTTGGGAAGGACCTAAGCGGTCAAAGTATGCGGTCGAAGGTTTGCAAGCTTTGTCTGAAGCTGTTGATTCTTTGATTGTGATTACCAACGAAAAGTTGAAGGACCGAATCGACTTGAGGACGCCATTGTCTGAAGCCTTTAAGATTGTCGATGACGTTGTTTCACAAGGTGTTCGTGGTATTTCAGAATTGATTACCAGCCCTGGCTTTATCAACCTTGATTTTGCCGACGTTAAGACGGTCATGCAAGATGCTGGTCCAGCCTTGATGGGTGTTGGGGTTGCCAATGGTGAATCACGGGCAAGTGATGCCACCAAGGCAGCGATCTCTTCACCACTGCTTGAAGTTGATATGGCCGGTGCCGAGGACGTTTTGCTAAACATCACTGGTGGTCCAGACATGTCTTTGTATGAAGCTCAAACGGCTGCGGATGTGATTAACCAAGAAGCTGGACGCGATGTCAACGTAATCTTTGGAACGTCAATCGATGAAGACTTGGCTGATTCAATCCGGATTACGGTTATTGCCACTGGTTTGCAGGCGAAGGGTATTCAAACTAAGAATAGCCGACCAGCGGAACCAAAGACAAGTACTGATCATGTAGCACCTGCTCCTTCAAATGAACCAACGAACCAAAACACTTTGTTTAGTCGGTCAGATGAGGGAGAAGCTGACCAGACTGATGACCCATTTAAGAACTGGGACATCACAACGACTAAGCGACCAAGTAACCAAGCTGGTCAATTTGACGGTGTACAAAAGCAAGCCTTTGAACCCGTTGAACCAGTTAACCAAAACATTGACTTAGACTTGTCAAATGAAGATGACGACAAGCCACCATTCTTTAAAAAGCGCTAAGGAGGGCTAAGTAATGGCATTTGATGGTATTAAACGATTATTTTCAGGTGATGACGATTACTACGAAGAAGAGGGCTATGAAGAAATTCCTGAAAAGGAACCTGCCCAAGCTCCTAAGCCAAAGGCTAAGCAAATGACTGCTTTTAAAAAGCAAAGTCAAGCAAACACTGATGGTCAACCAGCAATCCAAGGACGGATTGCTCTGTTTGAACCAAAGGTTTACGCTGACTCACGGGCAATTGCTAGCCAAGTTATCGAAGGGGATGCAGTGGTTGTTAACTTCTCCCAGCTGGAAGAAGAACAAGCTAAGCGGATCTTGGATTACATTGGTGGAACTGTATATGCTATTTCTGGTTCAATTGAACGGATTGGCGAACGTATCTTCTTGTTGACCCCAGCTTCTTATGAAGTTGCTGGTTCAATGAGCGAAAACTTGGACAACCAAAACCGGTATTAATTAATCATGTTTGAATTCGTATTCTTAGTAATTGTTTTGTGGGCCATTCGGTTATATAGCTGGGCAATGTTTGTTTACTTCTTGCTGAGCTGGTTCCCTGGGGCTTACAAAACCTGGGTTTACCGAGAGCTTGCGAAATTAATTGAACCATTTTTACAGTTGTTTTCATTTATTAAACCGCTGGGAATGTTAGACTTAAGACCAATTTTTGCTTATTTGGCCTTAAACGTTTTACAATACGTCTTTGTTTGGGTGCTTGTCCGCTAATGGCTGATACAAAAGCAATTGGTCAGCACTTTCATTCCTCTGAGCAGGAATTTGTGCAACAGGCAAAAGATTGGATTAACCAGGCGGCAAGCGATTACCGCCTGGTTTTGACTAAGTTTTTAAATCCCAGACAGCGCTATATTTTACAAACCCTGGTGAATGGTGCTGACAACTTGCAAATGCAAGCAAGCGGTGTTTTTGACCGGGCAGAATCCCAGCGGGTAGTGGTTGGCCCAGACTTTTATGAGGTTGACCCAACCGACTTCGACCTAACTTTATTGGAATTAACGTACCCTAAAAAGTTCGTGACTATCCGTCATAAAGACTTGTTGGGCGCCTTGGTCCATGCCGGCTTAGACCGGACCGGCTTTGGTGACATTGTGATTGATGAAGACAGTGGCAAGGCTCAGGTTGCCGTTGATTCGGCGTTAGCAGCTTTTATTAGCCAGCAGATTGACCGAATCGGTAAAAGTACCGTGACTTGGCAGTCGGTTGACTTAGCCAATGCTTTGGCTAAACCGGTTGATGGTCAAGAAGAGTTTTTGTTACTAAATTCTTTGCGGCTTGATTCGGTAGTGGCAGCGGCCTTTCATTTACCAAGGGCGAAAGCTCAGGAAATGATTGACCACGACCTGGTTTCGGTTAATTGGGCGGCTGAAAGTAAGAAAGACCGGCTGATTTCTGTCCAAGATGTGATTTCTGTGAGAAAATTTGGAAGAATTTGCTTAGAAAGCTTGGCAGGACAGAGTAAAAAGGATAAAATTAAAGCAGTTTTTAATATTATTCACCGTTGAGGTGGATTGGGGAGGCAAGATAATAGATGGCATTAACACCAGATGAGATTTTAAACCATGAATTTACCCGACGCGGTTCACGAGGCTATGTTGCCCGTGAGGTTGACGCATTCTTAGACGAAGTTAACAATGACTATCGAAATGCCATTGCTGAAAACGAAAAGTTGCGCCAGCAAAACCGTCAAAAAGAAATTCAAATTGAGGACTTAGAAGGGCAAAAGAACCAAGTTAACGAATCAATTATGTTTGCCCAAGGAGCCGCTTCACGGTTGCGCTCTGAAACTGAAGCCGAAGTAAAGACCCAGTTAACCCACGCCCAAGACGAAGCTAAGCAAATTATTGCAGATGCGCGGGCCAAGGCTGAAGCTGAATCAGTTCGTTTGGCCCAACAAAACGTCAACTTGATTGATGAACAAAACCGTTTGCGCCAAGAAGTTGATAACTTCCGCCGTGGATTCTTGTCGTTGATTGACCAGCAAAAGTCATTGCTTGAACAAGACCAGTTGGCCAAAGCTGTTGAAGCCTTGCCTAACTCAACCATGTCAGATGATGTCTTGGCTGATAGCGGTGCCTTGAATGATGCCACTGCTTTGGATGAAATTTCTGAAGGTGGTCACCCTGCTTCTTCTTTGCCAACTGATTTGAAGGATGTCCCTGACTTTGCTAAGGGACCAATCGAAAAGCAAGAAGATTCAGTTGATGATGCTGAAGATGAAAAAGAAGAAGTTGCTGAAGAAGAGGAAACGGTTGACCCAACTGTTGTTGTCTTCCCAGGCAATGAAGAAAAGTAATTTTTAATTTAAGAAGAAGACGCGCACGAAAATTGAAATTGTCAGCGAGCCATGGATAGTGTGAGATGGCCAATCACTCAATTTGATGTGTATCACTTGTTCTTACCGAAAACTGAACGCCTTTTGGCTACTAAGTTTTTGCGGTTATGGCCCGTTACCACCGATTGAAGCACTAAGAAGTCCTTAGTGGAAGATAGGTGGTACCACGTGCAAACGTCCTGTTTTACCCAATTTGGGTAAAACAGGACGTTTTTATTTTAAAGGAGTAGAGATTATGAAGTATAAAGATACCTTGAACCTTGGCAAAACAGACTTTCCAATGCGCGGTTCTTTACCAAAGACTGAACCAGTCCGCCAGCAGGGTTGGTACGATGCCGACCTGTACAACCAACGTTTGGCCCAAAATGAGAAAAAGCCCCACTTTAACCTCCATGATGGCCCTCCCTATGCCAATGGAAACATTCACTTGGGCCATGCTTTAAACAAGATTACCAAGGATATTATTGTCCGTTACAAGAACATGAATGGTTACTATGCCCCTTATGTTCCTGGTTGGGATACCCACGGTTTGCCAATCGAACAGCAATTGACCAAGGCCGGCCACGACCGCAAGTCAATGCCAAAGCACGAATGGCGGAACTTGGCCAAGGACTTTGCCTTGGAACAAGTCAACAAGCAACGCAATGACTTTAAGCGCCTGGGCATTATGGCTGATTGGGACCACCCATATATCACCTTGCAGCCAGAGTTCGAAGCAGCCCAATTGCGGGTCTTTGGTAAGATGGCCGAAAAGGGTTATATCTTCCAGGGCGCTAAGCCGGTTTATTGGTCATGGTCATCTGAATCAGCCTTAGCTGAAGCCGAAATTGAATACCACGACTTGAAGTCAACGTCATTGTTCTACGCTAACCGGGTCAAAGATGGTAAGGGCATCTTAGATGGTGATACTTACTTGCTGGTTTGGACAACGACACCATTTACGGTTACTGCTTCACGTGGAATTACCTTAGGCCCTGACTTTGACTATGTCTTGGTCAAGCCAGCTGGTTCCGATAAGAAGTATGTGGTTGCAAAAGACTTGCTTGAAACCGTTGCACCTAAGTTTGGCTGGGAAGACTGGGAAATCTTGGATTCTTATAAGGGCCAAGACCTAGACAAGATTACGGCTTACCACCCCTGGGATGAAGATGCCGAAGAAATGGTGATGAACGCAGACCACGTTACCCTTGATTCTGGTACTGGTTTGGTCCACACTGCCCCTGGCTTTGGTGAAGACGATTATAACGTTTCTAAGCAGTATGGCTTGGACATCGTTGTGACCGTTGATGAAAAGGGAAATATGACCAAGAACGCTGGTCCCGACTTTGAAGGTCGGTTCTATGATGATGTGACCGGAACTGTTATTACCAAGTTGCAGGATGCCGGTTTGTTCTTGGCCAAGGAAAAGATTACCCACTCCTACCCATTTGACTGGCGGACAAAGAAGCCAATCATCTGGCGGGCCGTGCCGCAGTGGTTTGCTTCAATTGATGACTTCCGTCAAAATATCTTAGACCAGTTGGATGACGTCAACTTCTACCCAGCATGGGGTCAAAAGCGGTTGCACAATATGATTGCCGGCCGTGGTGACTGGGTTATCTCTCGCCAACGAGTTTGGGGTGTGCCGTTGCCAATCTTCTATGCTGAAGATGGCACGGCCATCTTGGATGCCGACATCATTGAACATGTTGCTCAATTGGTCGAAAAGCACGGATCAAACGTTTGGTTTGAACGCGAAGCCAAGGACTTGTTGCCAGAAGGGTATTCAAACGAGCACTCACCAAACGGTGTCTTCAAGAAAGAAGAAGACATCATGGATGTTTGGTTTGACTCTGGTTCTTCTTGGTCAGGGGTAATGAACACCCGGCCACAGCTCGATTACCCAGCTGACTTGTACTTGGAAGGGTCTGACCAGTACCGTGGTTGGTTCAACTCATCGTTGATTACTTCAGTTGCTGTGACGGGCAAGGCTCCTTATAAGAACTTGCTATCACAAGGCTTTACCTTGGATGGTAAGGGCAACAAGATGTCTAAGTCATTGGGTAACACGATTTCACCAGCAGATGTTGCTGACCAGTTTGGAATTGAAATCTTGCGCTTGTGGACGATTTCGGTTGATACTTCTCAGGACATGCCGGTATCAAATGAAATCTTGAAACAAGTCGCCGATGCCTACCGGAAGATTCGCAATACCATGCGGTTCTTGCTGGCCAACACCTCTGACTTTGACTACCAAAAGGACCAGGTGCCATTTGAAAAGCGGGCAGCCCATGACCAGTACGCAACAGTTTTGTTGAATGACTTGGTTGCTAGCTTGGAAGATAGCTATGATAACTACCGCTTAAACGAAATTTATCAACGCTTAATTAACTTTATTAACGTTGATTTGTCAGCCTTTTACTTGGATGTTGCCAAGGATGTTGTTTATGTTGAAGCCCCAGATTCAGACTTGCGCCGGTCAATGCAAAGTGTTTTCTATGAAATCTTGACGGCGTTGACTAAGTTGATTTTGCCAGTCTTGCCACACACGGCCGAAGAAATCTGGTCATACACTAACGGTGCCGACACGGAATTTGCCTACTTGCAAGACATGCCAAAGGTAAAAGATTTGGGTGACACCACTGACTTGAAGGCTAAGTGGGAGGTGGTCTTTGCCATCCGTTCAGCTGCCAACAAGGCAATTGAAGAAGCTCGGTCGAATAACTTGGTTGGTAAGAACGCGGAAGCCGCAATGACTTTGTACTTGACTGCTGACCAAAACCAGGTTTTGGCTGACTTGAACTTAGACTTACGGTTGATTTTGATGGTTTCGCAGTTAGATGTTGCAGCATTTGATGCTGCTAATGGTGTTACGGTTTACGATGAGATTCCAGTTAAGGTCGAAAAGGCCCGCGGAGGCTTGTCACCACGTGACCGTCGTTACCACGAAGATTTGGGGGCTGATTCAGCCTTCCCAGAACTATCAAAGGCTGAAGCGGACCTTGTTCGCCGCTACTACCCAGAAGCTGTTAGCGAAGGCTTTGAAAAGTAATTAAATGAAAATGAAAGTGATGTCAAGTATTTTTACTTGACATCACTTTTGATATTTGGCATAATAATTGAGTAAAGAAAGACGGAGGAATTACATTATGGCAGTTAAAATTCGCTTGAAGCGGATGGGTGCTAAGAAGCGTCCATTCTATCGTGTTGTTATCGCTGACTCACGTTCACCACGTGACGGTCGTTTTATTGAAACAGTGGGTACTTACAACCCAATCGTTGTTCCTGCAGAAGTGAACCTCGATGAAGAAAAGATTATGTCATGGTTGGCCAACGGTGCTCAACCATCAGACACTGCTCGTAACTTGTTGTCAAAGGCTGGCATCATGGCTAAGTACGCTGAACAAAAGGCTGCTCAAGCTGGTGAAGCAAAGCCTGCCAAGAAGGCAGCTAAGAAGCCAGCAGCCAAGAAGGCCGCTGCTCCTAAGGCAGAAGCTAAGTCAGCATCAGCTGAAAAGCCAACTGCTAAGAACAAGGTTGCTGAAATTAAGGAATACTTGGATGCTCAAGGTATCAAGTACCCATCATCAGCTAAGAAGGCTGACTTGTTGGACCTTGTCTAAGACAATTAACTTTTAAAGAAAACTACCAAAGTGATTTTGGTAGTTTTTTTCTTTGTCACAGTGCTATCAAGGGCTTGGCTTTGGTATAATAAAGGTTATGGAAACGACTGAAGAATTTTACAAATTAGGAACGATTGTCAACACCCACGGTATCCGGGGTGAACTCAAGATTAAGGCAATCACGGACTTTGCTGCTGACCGCTTTCAAAAGGGCCAAGCAATTTACCGGTTCGACCAAGGAGCCTACCAGAAGGAAATGGTCGCTAAGGCCCGTCAACATAAGGGGATGTGGTTGGTCACGTTGGAAGGTTTTGATAACATTAACCAAGTGGAAGCCTTTAAGGGCCAAGATGTCTTTGTGGCTGGTAGTGACCGCGAAGAACTAGCAGATGGCGAGTACTATTATAGCGACATTATTGGCGCAACCGTTGTTAGCTTGGAAGGACAAGAAATTGGCCAGGTCAAAGAAATTATGGAGACTGGGGCTAATGATGTTTGGATTGTTAAGCGGCCCAAGGGAAAAGATGCTTTAATCCCAATGATTGAAGATGTGGTCAAAGAAGTGAATTTGGATGAAAACCGAGTAACGATTGATGTCTTGGAAGGGTTGTTAGACGATGAAAATTGATGTACTGAGTCTCTTCCCGGATATGTTTGCCCCGATGCGTCAATCCATTATTGGTAAGGCAGTTGACCGCGGTGACTTGGAATTCCAGGTGACTGACTTCCGTGATTACACGACCAACAAGCACAACAATGTGGACGACTACCCCTTTGGCGGTGGGGCGGGGATGCTCTTAACCCCACAGCCCATTTTTGACGCCTTAGAAGCTGTCAAAGAACAAAGCCCCGAGAAAAGTGCTGGTCACGTGATTTTACTTGATCCTGCTGGGAAGAAGTTTGATCACCACGATGCCAAGCGCTTAGCGTCTTATGACCATTTGACCTTTATTGCCGGTCACTACGAGGGCTATGACGAACGGATTAAGACCTTAGTTGATGAGGAATTATCACTGGGGGACTATGTCTTAACTGGTGGTGAGTTGGCTTCAATGGTGATGATCGATGCTACTGTCCGTTTTATTCCAAATGTTTTGGGAAATGCTGAGTCAGCAGCCGGGGATACGTTCTCTGATAACCTACTCGAATATCCCCAATATACCCGTCCAGCCGATTTTAGAGGCTTAACGGTGCCAGAGGTACTAACTTCAGGTAACCACCAAAAAATCGCTGATTGGCGGTTAAAAGAGGCCTTAAAGAAAACTTATCTTAGGCGCCCGGATTTGTTAGAAAACCGGGAATTTACCAACCACGAGCGCGACTTGCTCGATGATATCAAAAGTGAACTGGAAGAAGATTAACTTTGACCAGTTCCTTCACCAAAGGAAGAACCGATGGAATTAGAATTCTTAGGGACCGGTTCAGGTCAACCATCAAAATTTCGCAATGTTGCTAGTATTGCTTTAAAGCTGTTAGACGAACGAAATGCCGTTTGGCTTTTTGACGTTGGGGAAGCGACTCAGCACCAAATCTTAAAGACGACAATCCGTCCGCGTAAGATTGAAAAAATCTTTATTTCGCACCTGCACGGTGACCATATTTTTGGTTTACCTGGTTTATTGTCTTCTCGGTCCTTTCAAGGAGCGGATAAGAGTGAACCGTTGACGATTTATGGGCCTAAGGGGTTGAAGAGTTTTGTTCAAGCAGCTTTGCGGGTTTCAGATACGCACTTGTCTTACCCGATCCACTTTGTTGAAATTAAAGCTGGAACAATTTTTGAAGATGAAACCTTTAAGATTGTGGCCGCACCGCTCCGTCACCGGATTGAAGCTTGGGGCTTTCGGGTTGAAGAAAAACCCCACCAAGGGGAACTCTTAATTGATAAGGTCAAAGCCGACCAGATTCCAGCTGGACCAGTTTATGGCCGGTTGAAAAATGGTGAGACGGTGACTTTGGCTGACGGCCGCACCGTCAATGGCCAAGACTACTTAGGCGAAGAACAGCCAGGCCGGGTGGTGACGATTATTTTCGATACGCTGCCTAACCAAGAAGCTGCTTTCTTGGCCAAGGATGCAAACGTCTTAGTCCACGAATCAACTTACGGCTTGAGCAAGGAAGAAAGCAAGCTAGCGAAGGCCCATGGCCATTCGACTACGCGGGATGCGGCCAAGCTGGCCTTGGAAAACAATGTCGGTCAACTGGTTTTGACCCATGTATCGGCCCGGTACATCGGTCCGCTCTTAAAGAAGTTTATTACTGATTCAAAGAAGTTGTTTGAAAATACCTACGTGGCCCGGGACTTTGATGTCATCGATGTGCCGTTCCAAAAGGAGAAAAATGGTACCAAGTAAGTGGCGGGTGGCTGACCTTCCTGACCAGGATGCAGCCAAGCGCTTACAAGAACAATTGAATTTGAGCCCAGTCACTGCTGGCTTTTTGGTGCAGCGGGGCTTGACGAAGGAAGTCGACGTTCAAAAGTTTTTGCACCCAGACTTCGACCAACTCCATCAGCCAGAAGAGTTTTATCAAATGGCAGAAGCGGTGGAACGGATTCAAGAGGCGGTCTTTTCTGGAGAACCAATCGTCGTTTACGGCGATTACGATGTCGATGGCATCACTAGTACGGCCATTATGGTTGAGACGCTGTCTTCTCTAGGAGCAGAGGTAACACCGTATATTCCAAACCGGTTTAAAGATGGTTACGGGCCTAACCAAGCAGCTTACGAACGCTTGATTGACCAAACTGGGGCTGGCTTGATTATCACGGTTGATAATGGGGTTTCTGGCTATGATGCCATCGAATGGGCCAAGACCCAGGGGGTTGATGTGGTTGTCACTGACCACCACGCTTTACCAGACAAGTTGCCAAATGCCTATGCGATTATCCACCCCCGCCACCCAGAAGGAAACTATCCCTTTGGTGAATTGTCGGGTGCTGGTGTTGCCTTTAAGGTTGCCCAGGCAATTTTGGCCGACGGCCAGCCGGCGGCTGATTTGTCAGACTTACCAACTGAGTTTTTTGACTTGGTTGCTTTAGGGGCGGTGGCTGATGTTGTTTCCTTAACGGATGAAAACCGAGCCTTTGTAACCTGGGGTTTAAAGCAAATTGAACAAGAACCCCGGCCAGGCTTAAAGGCGCTGTTAAAGGCAGCGAAACATGGTAAAGATGAGCCAGTTCTGTCTGAGACTGTTGGTTTCAAGATTGCCCCACGGCTTAATGCGATTGGCCGGTTAGGGGACGGTCAACTAGGTTTGGACTTATTGCTAACCAAAGACGATGACCAGGCTAAAGAAATTGCCGGTCAAGTTGAAAAAATCAACGATGACCGCCGGGCCTTGGTTGATGAGACTTTGAAGGAAGCAAGTGCCCAGGTTGAAGGTGATGACAGTCAGGTACTGATTGTTGCCGGTGAAAGCTGGCACCAGGGTATCTTAGGAATTGTAGCGGCCCGCTTGGTTGCTAAGACCAACCGGCCAGTCGTTGTTTTGACTAAGGTTGATGACACGTATAAGGGATCAGGCCGGTCATATGGTGACTTTGACCTCCACCAGTTTTTAAGCCAGTTCCAAGAAATGCTGACAACTTTTGGTGGCCACGCTGGGGCCTTAGGCCTTGGACTTGGAGCAGCAACTCTCGCTGACTTCCAGAAAAAGGTGAAAGAAGCAAGCCAAGACTTGCACTTTGATAATGAATACTTGGACGTTAACTTGCTGGTTCAGCCACAAATGCTCACACCAAATCTCTACCAAGAAATTGCTCGGTTAGAACCCTTTGGTGAGGGTAACCCTAAGCCAATCCTTGGTTTAGAGGCAGTTTCTTTGACCGGGGTATCAACCATGGGAAAAGAAAACCAGCACTTGAAGCTCGCCTTTAACGGTGGTCGCGGTCCGGTAGAAGCCTTGCTCTTTAATGAGCCCGCTCAAGCCAAAGAGGCTCAGGGAAAAACGGCCGTCACGCTGGCTGGTGAAATTGGCGTAAATACTTTTGCCGGTCGGACCAGGCTTCAAATTATGATTGAAGACATGGCCTTTGACCAAGATTCTGCTGGCCATGGCCAAAAAGATGGCTTGACTAGTCAAATGGCAGAAAGCCAAAAAATTGTTGAAAGCCGCAAACAAAAAACTTCGGTCAACCGCCAGGTTAACCAGGCTGGACACAGCTTGGCCAAAGCCTTAAAGGAGACGACAGAAGTCGACTTTGCTCGGGTATACAAGTACCTATACACTCACCAAGAACTTGATGTAATTGGAAACTTAGCAGCGGTCATCGCTGCTTTGACACTTGAAGAAAAACAATTTAAATTGATGATTCAGGTATTTTTAGACCTTGATTTTGTTAAAATGAATGGTGGGAAGATTACTTGCTTACCAAGCAAGAGTAAACAAGCACTATCAAATTCTGCAACATACCAACGGTATTTTGCCGGTTAGAGCCGGTTTGAGGAAAAAAGATGACTAAAATTGATTTACATGATTACGTTGCCACAGTCGAAAATTACCCAGAACCAGGGGTATCATTCCGTGATATTTCACCTTTGATGGGGAACGGGGCGGCTTATAAGCAGTCAATTGACCAAATCGTTGACTTTGCCAAGGACTTAAACGTTGACTTGATTGCTGGCCCTGAATCACGTGGTTTTATCGTTGGTTCACCATTGGCTTACGCGATGGACATCGGCTTTGTTCCTGCCCGTAAATCTGGAAAGTTGCCCCGTAAGGCAGTTTCTGCTTCCTACACGTTGGAATACGGCGGGGTTAATGAACTAGAAATTCACGAAGATGCGATTAAGCCTGGTCAACGGGTTTTGATTGTTGATGACTTACTGGCAACTGGTGGAACGATTAACGCTACTCGTAAAATCGTTGAAAAATTAGGCGGCGTAGTCGCCGGTGTGGCCTTTATCATCGAATTAGAGGACTTGCATGGTCGTGAAAAGATCATGCAAGCCGGTGATGTGCCATTCTTAGCCCTAATGGAATACTAAGATAAACAATTTTAGTGGAGAGAAGGAACCCCTATGCTAATCGGAATCGTTTTAATTTTAGCGATTAACACGATTTTAGCAATTATTACGGTCTTTCGTGAACCTGGCGATATTGCCGCTACCTGGGCTTGGATTTTAGTTTTGATTTTTATCCCAGTCTTTGGCTTTATTATCTATTCTTTTGCTGGTCGAAAGTTGTCACCACAGCGCCTGAAGGCCTACCGTGGACAAGACACTGCTGCTTTACAACGAAAAGTTAATGAACAAATTGCAAAATCGACGGTCGCTTTAAAAGATGCGACTTTAACCAAAACAAGTGAAACGGTTAAATCCAACCGGGTAAAGTCCCTGGTTACTTTATTTCACACGATCAATAAAACGCCATTGTCTTTGGGCAATGACGTGCGACTCTTTACCAGTGGTCAAGAGTTTTTCGGCCAATTGAAAGAAGATTTGAAAAAGGCCCAAACTAGTATCAACATTGAGTTTTATACTTTTTACGGGGATGAACTTGGTAATGAAATCCTAGAGATCTTAGTTGACCGAGCTAAAGCTGGCGTGGAAGTTCACGTCGTTTACGATGGTCTGGGTTCATTTGGAACGAGTGACCGCTTTTTCAACCCACTCCGTAAAGCAGGTGGTCATGTAACGCCGTTCTTGAAACGAAGCTTGAACATTATCGACTTTCAGTTGAACTTCCGTGACCACCGTAAGATTGTCGTGATTGACGGTAAAATTGGCTTTGTTGGTGGCTTTAATATTGGCGACCAATACCTTGGTCGCAGCAAGAAGTTTGGCCACTGGCGCGATACACACCTCAAAATGACGGGGTCTGGCGTTTACTTCTTACAAGGTCAGTTTATCCTGGACTGGAATGCATCAGCACCAAAGGATGGGATGGCGATTACGGCCGACCGGTACTTCCCAATGCTGACCCATGACCTTTTAGGTGAGAGCCCCTTGCAAATTGTGGCATCCGGACCAGATTCGAGTGATGAACAAATCAAGATGGGTTATATCCGCTTGATTCAGCTAGCTAAAAAGCGATGCTGGATTCAAACGCCGTACTTAATTCCAGATGACTCAACGGTTGACGCCTTACGGATTGCCGCGAATTCTGGTGTTGATGTCCGGATTATGATTCCATCCATGCCAGACCACGCCTTCGTTTACCGGGCAACCCAGTACTATGCGGCCCAGTTAGCCGAGTATGGTGTGAAGATTTACTATTACCAAAACGGGTTCTTGCATGCTAAGACGATGGTTGTTGATGATGACCTCTCTTCGGTTGGCTCGGCCAACTTTGACTTCCGTTCGTTCAAATTAAACTTTGAAATCAATTCCTTTTTGTACGACGAAAAGATTAACGACCAATTAGCCAAGAACTTTATGCGGGATGCTACTTTATCGACCCTCCAAACCCCAGCCTTGTTTAAAAAGCAGGGGCGGTGGCTGGTCTTCAAGCAGTACATCTCGCGCTTACTAGCACCAATCTTATAAAATAAAAAAGCTTTGTTTTTAACCATAAAAACAAAGTTTTTTTTGATTTATTTTTTATCTAAGACGTCTACAATCAAGGTAATTAGACGGTAACACTGGCTAATTAACGATGTAAACAGCATCATGAATTCGGTCAAAGGCCTGGTAATTTTGGTTGAGGAGGGCAGGTTTGGCTAAATTGGCGGTCTGCCAAAATGCTCTTGAATTGGTGGACCCGTTTTCTTCGCCAATGATTACTAGGTCAAAGTCCTGGTGCTGGCCGCGGAGGTATTCCAAGACCTGTAAATCGCTGTCATTAGTATCGGGGGCCCAGGCTAAAATAAAGACAGGGCTCTTTGTTGGCGATAGGGCTTCTTTGACTGCTGCCAGGGCTGATTTTTGTTCGACGTTCGTCCAGGGGTTTGGCCGTTCGTTATCCTGGCCAGCCCAGTCAAAGGAGTCAGTTGCAGTGACTTGGTTTAGCCCAATTTGACGGAGACCGGTTGAAATTAGGCCGTTGCCAGCCATTAGTTCAACGACGGGTCGGTGGCCAACCCAGGCTGCCAGGTCTTTGACCCAGGCTTGGTTAGGCAAGAACCAGAGACCAAACCGTTCGATTAACGTTTCGCGGACTTCAAAGAGAGCGTCATCTAGGGGCAGACGACTGGGGTGCTTGGTGAGGGCTGCTAAACTTTCTGGCAGGTAGGGGAGGGGCTTTGCGGGTAGCTCTTGTTGGGCTAGGTTTGCGAACGCTTCTTGGACGGCCATGATTTTTGCCGAAGCCTTGCTATCATCTTGGTAGCGGATTTTTAAGTTGTTTAAGTCAGTATCTGAAAGCATGTTTTTTCCTTGGCAAATTTGATCAAAATCCTTGGCGGTTTGGCCTGGATTTGGTACATTGAAAGAATAAGAACCTCTAGGAGAGTATACCATGGCAGACTTCAACTTAACTAAGACAGACTGGGATGAAAAATTGGCCCAATTTTTGCCAGCAGGGTACCAGGCCGAGGCAGAAGCTTTTTTAAACCAGGTTTATGCTGGTAAAACCCCGGTTTACCCGCCTAAAACAAACGTCTTTAAGGCCTTTATGCAAACGCCCTTGGCCAAGACTAAAGTGGTGATTTTAGGCCAAGACCCCTACCACCAACCGGGTCAGGCCCAAGGATTGGCCTTTTCAGTTCCAGAAGACCTGCCAGAACCACCATCGCTCCGTAATATTTTAAAGGAATTGGCTGGTGACTTGGGTCAAAGTCGGGACCACCATGACCTGACGCCTTGGGCCAACCAGGGCGTCTTGCTGTTAAATACCGTTTTAACGGTAGAAGATAGCCAGGCCAACAGTCATCAGAAATTGGTTTGGGAGAAACTGACCGACGCTACTATTCAAGCCGCTAGTCAAAGCCCACACCCAACTGTTTTCCTACTGTGGGGCAAGTCAGCCCAGGCCAAGGAAAAACTGGTCACAGGGCAACAAAACCAGGTGATTAAAGCACCCCACCCAAGCCCATTGTCGGCTTACCGTGGCTTTTTTGGGTCGAAACCATTTTCTAAAACAAACCAGTTCTTAGCTGACCGAGGAGAAAGTGGAATTAAGTGGTTAAAATAGGGACTTACCGTAATTTTTTTGCTATAATTTAAGAAAAGACCAGTTAGAATAGGAGAAATCTTAATGTCACTTTTCGACCAGTTTAAAACTCAAATTAAGGGCCAAAAAATTCGCCTTGTTTTCCCAGAAGGTGATGACAGCCGGATTCTCCGGGCAGCCGTTGAATTAGCTGCTGAAGACTTAGTGGAGCCAATTGTTTTGGGCCCTAAGGAAAGTATTGCTGCCTTAGCAGAAGCCTTGGATTTGTCATTGGACCAAATTACGGTCAAAGACATCGCAGACGTTCCGGCCAATGAAATGACTGAAATGGTCCATGCCTTGGTTGCTCGTCGCAATGGTAAGACTGACGAAGCGACTGCCAAAAAGTGGCTTCAAGATGTTAACTATTTTGGAACGATGATGGTTTACTTAGGCCAGGCCGATGGGATGGTTTCTGGTGCTACGCACCCAACCGGGGACACGGTTCGTCCAGCCCTACAGATTGTTAAGACAGTACCAGGGTCAAAGCGGATTTCTGGAGCCTTTATCATGCAAAAGGGTGACGAACGCTACGTCTTTGCTGACTGTGCCATTAACATCAACATGGATGCTGAAACGATGGCTCAAGTGGCCATCCAATCAGCTAAGACTGCTAAAGTCTTTGGCATTGATCCAAAGGTAGCTATGCTATCATTTTCAACTAAGGGGTCTGCGAAGGCGGCTGAAGTTGATAAGGTAGTAGAAGCAACGAAGTTGGCCAAGGAACAAGCACCCGACCTTGCCATTGACGGCGACTTGCAGTTTGATGCAGCGGTTGTCAACAAGGTGGCCAATGCGAAGGCTCCAGGGTCAGATGTGGCTGGTTCAGCCAACGTTTTTGTCTTCCCAAGTTTGGAGGCAGGTAACATCGGCTACAAGATTGCCCAACGTTTGGGTGGCTTTGAAGCGGTTGGCCCAATCCTACAAGGTTTGGCTAAGCCAATTTCTGATTTGTCACGGGGAGCATCAAAGGACGATGTTGTTAAGGTAGCAATGATTACTGCTGCCCAAGCCTTGGCAGACCGTTAATAGTTTTAAATTTGAATAATTGGCTGAAGAAGACGTGTGTTTGACAGCCAATTTTTTTGTAAAGACGAGTTGATTGGAGTAAGTGGTATGAATTTCTTTTTGAACCAAGGATTAGGACATGGAAATTCGGGGGTGGAACACGCTCAGTTTTACCGGGCAGAGTGTTTTACTGAAAATCAGAGCACTTACAAGTATGTTTACTCGGACCTTTTACCAGAACTTCACCAGCACATGGCTGAGTGGGACTTGGCGGAAAACCAGGTGATTGGTCTTTATGACTTTTTACTGGCTGATGACCCTGACGATTATTTGGACAATGGCTTAGCTGCCGACCAAATTCAAAAGTTTCACACGAAGAAGGTAACTGACTTAACGAAGACTGACCGGATTGAAACTAGCCAGGCGACTGGTGGGTACCAAATCCGGCGGTTGAAGGACAAGGTTTATAACGAAGAGAAGAAGCTCTTTATTGTCTCAGATGCCCAGGTTGAATTGACTAGGGAAGACCATGAGGTTTCTTGGTCAGTGACCAACCAGGCTGGTGAAACGCTGACCCAAGATATTCACTTGAAGAACTTCAAGGGCCAGGATTACTTTTTTTATACCTTTGAAGAACTGATTGATTTTTTCATTGGTCAATTAGACCAACACTTTGGCCAAAGTACTTATTACATCGACCGTGGTGCCTTCTATGACGAGGTTTTGGTCCAACGGCACCAGACTGGTAGTAATCAGCAACTAGTCGGGATTATCCACGCTAGTCACTTAGTTGAAATTGCGGATGGCCACCCACTCTTTAATAATTTCTACCAGTACATGTTAGACCACCTAGACGACTATGAGGCCGCCGTGGTAGCTACCCACGCCCAAAAGGCGGCCTTGGTTCACGACTTAGATGGGTACACAAACCCAGCTAACTTGGAAAAAATCAAGGTAATCCCGGTTGGTGGTGTTAAAAATCTTGGAACTGCTAAGAAAAAGGAAGACAAACACTTTAACTTGGTTACGGCTTCCCGTCTCCATCCTGAAAAACACATTGACCAAATCATTGATGCGGTGGCCTTGTTAGTAAAGGATGGCTACCAGCTGTCCTTTACGATTTATGGAGCCGGAGCGGAGGACAAGCCGCTTAAAGAGCAAATTAAGAAGTTGAAGTTAAAAAAACAAGTCCATCTGGGTGGGCTATCCCAGAACTTGACGAATGACTTTAAGAACTACGATATTTTTATCTCAGCTTCTTATTCAGAAGGCTTTGGTTTGACTTATTTGGAAGCCTTAGGACAAGGGTTGGCAGTGGCTAGTTATGCCAATGACTTTGGTGCTAGAGAACTGATTCACCCGGGCCAAAATGGTCACTTAGCTGACTTTGACCGAGCTGATGACAAGCGGTCTGAAAATGTTGTGAAACTAGCAGAGACAATTAAGCAGTGCTTTACTGATACTGATAAGTTGTCTGAGGGTGCGATTGAAACGGCTAAGGGCTACGATTTAGAAACGATTAGACAGTCGTGGGCAGACCTTGAAAAGGAGCTTTCATGCAAGTTGGATTAATTGATACATTGGATGAACGCACAAAGCCAGAAGTCGCCTGGTTAATTAAGCTAGTGAAGACTGGCAAATTAGCCGAACTGTGGGTGGCTACTCCGCACGAAGATGGGGTGGCGATTGCCAGTGACTTAGGCCTTGACCTGGATAAAGTTTACGACCTTTATAGTCAAAGTTACCTGTCCGAGCAAAAGGCTGGTCAAGGACTGTGGTTTTATGATTTAAAGGTTCCCAACCAGGCTCAATTGGTTGTCAATCCGGATTGGACTAGTAGTATTGCCTACCGTGGTCACCAGTTAGCCGATGTTCGTTGGTTTGCCAATTCAAAACGACTCGTTCAAGCCGTGTCTTGGCAAAACCAACAGGGTAAGCTCGACCGTAAAACGATTTACCAGCGCAATGGGGCGTTATTTGCCAAGCAGTACTTTAATAACGGCCGTTTGCTGCAGTCAGACTTTTACCTCGGCTTTGATGACGTCAAGGTTCAAGACTTTTACTTCCAAGGTGGTCGAAACTTAGTTTTAGACCAGTTCGGTGCCCGTCATCCGTCGGCTGAAGAATATTTACAGGCCGTGGTTAAAAAACGGTCAGATTGTCAAATCTGGGCCAGCAATACTGGTAGAGCCTTGTCTTTGATTGTTAAGGATGGGGTTTTGGCCTTACCAGGTGGGATTTTGAACCAAGACAAGCAAATCCGCCCTGAAATTGTAGCCGTTTTGGCTAACAATCACCATCCTGTGACGACAATCAAGGTAACCCGGGCTGACTACCAGGTATTGGAGTCGCTTGGCATCCTAGTTGATAAAGTCCAAATTTTAGATTAATTCCGTGACCTAAAGGAGGTTGCTGTGAACGTATCATTGTTGCCAGCATGGCAAGAAAATTCGAATTCAAAGTCACATTCAGATGCTAGCTTGGCATTGACCAAGCTTTTTTTGAGTGCTGACCAAGAGGTTTCCCTTACGATTCCGGCCTATTTGCCCAAATTAAGGACCTGGTTACAAGAGGCTCAGATTGAACAAGTGGCTTACTGGTCAGCTTTTGACGAGTTACAACAGGTGACTTTAACAGACCGGATACCTTTGCAACTGTCAGACTTTACCTGGCCAGCAGGGGCTCAGTTTGTCCGGATGTATGACCGGGTGGTTGTTTTAGTCGAAATGGCCCAGTATGCAACGGTCTTTTACAACTATCCTAAGGGTGACTTGATTGACCGGATTGACCTGCTCAAACACGGTAAGGTGGACCAGCAGTTAACAGTTGATGACCGGGGCTTTGTTTCCCGAGTCCTATCTTATGAAGACGGTCAAATTCGAGAAGTAACTTATTTGAGTCAAAGTGGGGCGGTAGTTGCAAAAGAAGACTACCAGCAAAAAATGGTTGTTGCCAAATTGCCAGATGGGTCACAAAAAAAGTATCAGACCTTGGCGGCCTTGGTGGAAGAATTGACCAAGGATCATTTGGCAAAAGTGAAGCCTCAATCCCTATTGGTTGGCTTGAACCGGGTTAATATGGACCTAGCCAAGCAAATTCGTAACCAGGTGGCAGTCACTTTGCTAGACTACCCACTCACAGATAGCCTCTGGCCTAAGCAAGTTGGCCAGCAAGAAATCGAACAATACGACCGTCTGGCCGGTCAGGCTGAAGTTAACGCCAGCCAACCAGCTGAATTAATGGCGCCGTTTGCCCTTGATTTGACTAAGTTCAAGGCCAATCCAAAGGGGCGGTTAGTTTGCTACTGGCGCCTTGGCGTAATGTCAGCCGACTTGGCTAACCAAGTCTTTGCCGGTTTGTTTACGATGGTGAAAGAAAACCCAAGGATGACCTTGGTGGTTGAAAATGACTTGAACCAGGTCGGTTTCGACCAGCTGTTGAAGGATAAGTTGGAACAAGCCCTAGCTGAAGCAACTGAATTGACTCAGCCAGAGGCCTTGGCCTCGCAGTTTGTTCTCGTTGGCCAGCAAGAAAAGCAGGCCAGAGATTCTTACATGGCGTCAGCGACAGTCCTACTCGACTTAGCTGACCAAGTCGACCTGTCGTTCCAGGCCCAGGCCTTGGAACACGCTGTGCCAACCGTGACCCGGTTTCAGACAGCTTACCAAGAAAAAAATGCCAAATTAGTGACTGGTTTTGACCAGGTTCAAGAAGTAGTTACCGAATTATTGGACGCCGATTACTGGCAAAAGACCCAGCAAGACCGGGCTAAAACTCAGGCTCAATTTGGTCCAAGTATGTTGGCTCAGGCTTGGTTACAAAAAGTATTTCAAAATCCCGCATTAAGACTAAGTGACCGTTAAAGGAGAAGTAGATGGCGCAATTGTCAATTTTACAAATTGGAGGAACAGATTGGACCGACCAGGTTCAGACTGATTCAATTGACTGGCACTACACAGCGACTGTTGACTTGCCTGTCTTGCTGTCCCGACAACAAGATCCTAGCTTTTTGGCCTATACTTATGTCCTCTTAACTGACCCCGTTATCGATTCGACGATGATTGCCCGTCAAGTGAAAGAATGGCCGGCTTACCGGGTGATTTATTTAGGTGACTTGACGCACTTTAATACTGAATTACAAGAGTCTTTGACTAAAAAGGGCGCCTTTTACTTTGATGAGAAGACTCCGGATGAAGTCGCCAACCGAATCTTGAAGGACTTGTACCTTGGTCAGGCTGGCTTCCCGACCCGGTTTTCAGAAAGTCAATTTATTCCGGTCACCAACTACGGCTGGCATTTGAAGCGGACGGGGCGGTTCTCAACTGCCTTTGAAGGAGACTTTGGGGCTGACTACCAGCAAATTGGAACCTTAAAAACTTTCCCTGGTGACTTTGTACCTGGTCAGGAAAACCTGATTTACGTTGACTATGACCGCAGCGGGGATGCCGAGCTGGTTTTGTGCTTTGTCTTTTACCAAAACGGGGCCTTGCAACAGTTGCAAATGATTCAGGGAAAGGGCATCGACCAAGTGACCACAATTAAGGCCCCCGCTAACTACCAAGATTACCAGCTCTTAGTCTTGGCCAAGGGCCATGGGGAAGTGGATTTGCACACCGTCCACCAACGTAAGTCTCGCCATGGTTTGGGTGACTTCTTACCTGGTGGTCACCGTGATGTGACAGAAGACGGTCAAGAAGTATTGTCATACTTCAACCCTGGTACGAAGAGGGGGCCCTTAGTGGTCGCTTTTGCTGGGACCCGTTTGCACGTAGAGGGCTTTGAATTGATGGGACCACTTGGCAACCTTGGTTACCCTTACTTGGTCTTCACGGACCCTCGAGCTCAAGGTGGGGCCTTTATGGTTGGTAATGACCAATATGAGACCCTCGTTTCTCAAAAAATTGAAGAAGCTCGGGACAGTCTTGACCTTGATAATGCCGAAATTATTTTTACGGGTTATTCGATGGGGGCCTATCCGGCTATGTATTATAGTGGCTTGATGAGCGCTTCTCACATGGTTTTGGCAAAGCCAATTGTTAACCTGGGAACCTTTACGGCCCGGGGTGACTTCGCCCACCAGGGACAAAACCGTGATTGGAACTTGGATGTCCGCTATGTTTTGACTGGTCGTTTGGATGAAAATGATACTGACAAATTAAACCAGAAGCTTTGGCGAGCTTTGGAAAACTTGCCTTGGACCGACACGGCGGTCTCATTGCTGTCAATGGACCAAGATGATTACGACGGGGCCTCTTTGCCGGAATTGTTAACGCACTTAAAAAAGAAGGGGGCCAAGGTCGACCATGAAGAAAAACATGGCCGTCATGAAGACCAAGTCGATGAAATGATTGCCTTTATCCACCAAGAAATTGAGCGGCAAGCAAAGGCCATCCGTAGGGGGGACTTGATTTAATGCAATACCAAATCTACTTGCAACCACAAACAAAGTTAATGGAGTTGCAGGGTGCAACCATTGACTTTTTGAAAGAAAATGAAGTCCACTATACGAACCACTTCTTGCCATCTGGCCAGGTGATTGCCTCGTGGACGGACTCTGCTAGCTATTTTCAGGAAAAGACAGCATCGAATTTGCCACGATTGCGACCAGGAAAGACCTATAAAGCAATTCGCCGAGTGAAAAATTCAAAGAAGATGCACGCCTATTTGGCCTGGACTTTTTTTGATGACCAGAACCAAATTGTTGCTAGCCAGTACCAAAATGGTGACCAGTTGGACTTGAAGGTTCCAGACCAATACGATCACTACCAGTTGGACTTGATGTCTGCTGGAACCGGTGATTTCACTTTTTACGAAGTGACAGTGTCTGACAAGGTTGACGGTTGGTTACTTGACGGTGACCAGAAGGTCACTGACCATTTGGGTGCTTACCTGCAGGTTCCTGAAAAAATTAATACTAAGACGTTGCGGGTCATCTTGGCTGAACCAGAATTCTTGAAACCAAGTACCCAACAGAAGCGGTTTTAGCTGCTCCGCAAGCAGTCTTGTACTTGGCAACAGACTTAGTCCACTGCCAGGACTTCTACGATGAAGGGGTCTTGGACATCGTGACCCAGGCCAAGAAAGCGGCCAAGGCTAAGGAAGTCGAATTTGTTGGTTACGGTCTTGTTTCGGCAATGGCCGCTCTCCAGTACCGTCAGGCGGTTAAGGGTGCCAAGGCGGTTATTCCTGACCCTAACCACCTTCATTTGCCAGCCGGGTATGACCGCCGGTCTGTCGGCTTGAAAGACTTCTTACAGTCACTACCACAGCAAATTAACCAGGCCCTCTCGGCTGAAGATAGTTTCTTGGTGGAACAATCCTTAGCGGAAAACCCTAGTCCAGTAATGGTGCCACTACCAAAGCAACACTTGCTCAGCCAGCTGTCTTACCCTGATTGGCCAGAGACCAAGAGAGAACGCGCGGCTCGATTAAAGGCCGAAAAGGAATCAGCTAAGCAAGAAAAGAAGTCGGCTAAGCAAAAGGACCGTCGCAGTAACAAGCGGGAACCGGTTGAGAAAAAACAGCCAGAACCGGTCTTGCCAAAAATGGCTGCTTCGACTGAGTCAAGTAGTGTGGCGTCTTCACAGACGCCAGTGGTACCGCAATTTGGTGAGCCAACAGCTGAAACAGACCACTCTGCGGTCTCAGCTAGTCAAGCGCTGGACCAAGCTGACAACCGTCAGCCAGCCAAAAATGATGGTGACCACGGTCAACCAGCCATTACCTTTGGTGATGTTAGTCAAAGTGATGCCCCTCAACTACCAGTTAGCCAGAGTATTCGTGAACCGAAGCTTGAATCAACGACCTTGGTTGATAGCCAAAGTCAAAGTGCTCAAGCCAATGCTGATAGCCGGCTGATTACTGCTGACAATCCGGCACCAACGATGAGTCGCCGGCATAAGAAGAAGGGTAAACCTGCGCCTGCCGACCAAAAGAAGCAAAAAGCGGTTCAAAAACCAGTTCAACAGCCTGCTAAGAAAAGCAAGAAAACGAACGATTCAGATGATAACCAGCTTCAAAGTTTCTTTACCCGTAGCAAAAAATAAACAGACAAAAAGCGTTAACCGCTATGGTTAACGCTTTTTTGACTGAGATAATTTTAATGGTTAGCAACCGTAAAGCGTTCGTTTTCGTGCTTAGGGTTGTGGTATTCTTCGACCAAGACTTTGGCCAATGTTGGTGGGGTTACCTTTGAAACACCAGCTTCGTTAACAAGTAAGTGGTCCTTTCCAAGCAATGGGTTTTCGTCCAATTCGTCACCTTCGCTAAAGTCGGCAGCAGGTGAAATTCCAAACCATTGTACGTTTTGAACGTTTTGCAAGAAGAGCAATTCGTAGTAGGCGTTTTCGGGAATGGCAATCCAAGCTTCAGCACCTGGTGCTTTTTTCAAGTCGTCGAGCAAGAGGTGGTCGTCATCACCAGTCATTAGTGAAGCAGCCCCCAAAATCATCGCTAACCGCGGAGACTTTTCTTCGCGGAGTTCTTTGACCAAGTGGGTGGCAACATCAACGTGGCGGTAGGCGTGGACGGGATCGATGTTAAAGGCGTTCACGACAACGTCGTAGGCCTTTAAGTCCGCTTTAGTTAGGCCAAAGACATCCTTTACTAAGGTGTTAATACCAGTAAACTTTTCCTTTAAAGCGGTTAATTTTTCTTCTGACCGACCGTTAGCGGTGACTTCATCACCTGCTGCTAGGGCTTCTTTGACAATCGCTGTTCCGGCCATTCCAGTTGCGCCAATAATTAAGACTTTCATAGTGCTCCTTTCAAGAACATTCAATTTGATTACCTGTATTTATAATAAATACAACCCAATTAAAATGCAAGGGATAAATTGAATTTGCCAAAAAGAGGCATAAAAAAAGACAGCCGGATGGCTGTCAAAAGTTTTTTAGAAGTAGGCCTTAATAAATAAATCAACGGCCAAGCCAAAGGCCAAAATACTAACAATAATCTTTAAAATCTTTTCAGGAATAATGCGGACAATCATTGGGCCGATGTAACCGCCAATGAAAAGGCCGATTCCAAGGGGCACAACTAATGACCAGTAAATATGGGATTCGAAGGCGTAAATAACAGCGGCAATCAGGTTTGAAGCCCCAAGGGACACGTTTTTCACGGCACTGTAAGATGAAAAGGACATGGTAGTGGTGGCGGAAAGAATTGCCAAGAGCATCACGCCACCGGCGGCTCCAAAGTAACCACAGTACATTCCAACTAGTAAAATACCAACGGAAACAACAACCCGGTAAACTGGTGAATGGGTATCATTTTCAAGTGATTCGTTCTTGGTCAAATTAGTAGGGGCGTTCTTACCTTTGTTAAGCTGTGACAGCAACAAAAGAGCGGCAATGGCGACAAAGAAGGGAACAACCTTTGAAAAGGTTGAAGCTGGTGCAGCCAACAGGGCCCAGGCCCCTAGAATACTTCCAAGGACTGTCAAAGGCAAAACTTTGAACAGTTCCTTTTTATGTTCGCCTAGTTCCTTATGGGAAGAAAAGGTAGCGCCTAAACCAGTCATGACTAAGGCGGCCGTGTTAGTTACGTTGGCAAAGACCGGAGGAACTCCGACGGCTAACAAAGCAGGGTAGGACACAAGGGAAGCAAGCCCTGCGGTTGTGGAAACAATCCCAGCCAAAATTCCCATTGGTAATAGGACAGCAACCATTTCTAAGTAATGATGAGTAAGCATGTATTTTCCAATCTATATGTAGTAAGTGCATAGAAAAACGGCTCTTTTAAGTAAAAAAGCCGTTTTTTCTGTATGTTGGTTAATGCCGATGACAGGGATCGAACCTGCACGGTGAAATCACCATACCGACCTGAACGGTACGCGTCTGCCAGTTCCGCCACATCGGCAACAAACAGGTTAAATTATACCCGGTCTAAAGGTGAATTACAAGTCTTGATAATCACTTTTCGCAACGTATAATTAAGGTTATTATGAGATTTTAATAATGACAATCTCATTTGTATTTGTTGTAGTCGTTGAAAATTTTACTCAGGAAATGAAAGGATGATAGTGGCAACAATGCAAAGTTACAACTTTTCAGCGGGGCCGGCGGTCTTACCAGAGAAAGTTCTAAAAGACATTAGCCAGGAATTAGCAAATGACTTGGGCCAACATACCAGTATTTTAGAAATTTCTCATCGAAGCCAACGGTTCGAACAAATTTTAGACCATGCGAAAGACCGACTTAAAGAACTAATGGCCATCCCAGCTGATTACGAAGTTCTCTTTATTCAGGGGGGCGGGTCCTTGCAGTTTGAAATGCTGCCACTAAACTTTGCCAACAAGACAGGTAAAGTCGCTGTCTTAGATTCCGGTAACTTTGCTCACAAGGCAGCAAAGGCGGCTGATGCAGTTGGTAAGTCTGCGGTGGAAGTTAATTCGAGCCGGTCAGGTAAGTACCAAACTTTGCCACAGTTACCAAAGGACTTTGCTGCTTGTGACTTTGACTACCTGCATTTGACAACTAATAACACAATTGAAGGGATTACTTACCACCAGGACCTGTTGCCAGAGGTCGATTTGCCATTGGTAGCTGATATGTCTTCTAATATCTTAGCGGAGCCATACGATGTTACCCGCTTTGGGGCCCTTTTTGCTGGTGCTCAAAAGAATTTGGGGCCAGCAGGGGTCACGGTTGCTGTGATTAAAAAATCCTGGTTAGCTAACCAAAAAATTAGTCAGGTTGGACCGATGATGCGGTACCAAACTTATATCGACAAGGACTCAATGTACAATACGCCACCAGTCTTTAACATCTATGCCTTGGGTAAGGTCTTGGATTGGGTGGCCGACCAGGGTGGCGTGGCTGAAATGTATGCTCGCAACCAGAAAAAGGCTAAAACGCTCTATGATTACTTAGACCAGTCAGACTTTTTTAAACCATTGGTACAAGGACCAGCCCGGTCGATCACTAACGTGGTTTTCACCACTGGCGATGCGGACTTGGATAAGACAATTAGTCAAGAAGCCGACCAAGCTGGCTTGCACAACCTCGCTGGCCACCGGTCGGTGGGTGGTTTCCGGGCCTCCTTGTATAACGCCCAACCCGTAGAGGCGG
Organism: Fructobacillus sp. ChS1-6f1-1-27; assembly: GCF_059579415.1. NCBI lineage: Bacteria > Bacillati > Bacillota > Bacilli > Lactobacillales > Lactobacillaceae > Fructobacillus > Fructobacillus sp. ChS1-6f1-1-27. Next base: position 76,307 of record NZ_JCAOER010000001.1, read on the forward strand.
TCGATGCATTGATTGAATTTTTGGATAAAGCTGCAAAGGAGCATAAGTAATGAACATCAAGACCTATAACGCCATTAGCCACAAGGGCCTGGAATACTTAGAAGAAAAGGGCTACCAAATCAACCAAGAAGCCGCCCCAGACGGCCTCTTACTCCGGTCTGAAAACCTCCACGACAAAGAAATTGAGCCAAGTATCCAAGCCGTCGTTCGGGCCGGGGCAGGTTTCAACAATATTCCGGTCGAGGACTTGTCAAAACGTGGAGTACCAGTCTTTAATACGCCGGGTGGGAACGCTAACGCTGTTAAGGAATTGGTGATTGCTTCTTTGATTATGGCCGCTCGGCCAGTCGTTTCAGCAATTGCCTTTGCTAACGAAACCCGCGGTGGCGATGTTTCCTTACGGACTGAAAGTAACAAGGGTGGTTATCGAGGAACTGAATTGACTGGTAAGACCTTGGGGGTAATTGGTCTTGGGAATGTTGGTTCCAAGGTTGCTAACACCGCCTTAGCACTAGGAATGACTGTGGTTGGTTTTGATCCCGGCCTGAATGCCAATACTGCATGGCGGATTGACCGGCACATCACCCATGCCAAGTCAGTTGAAGAAGTCTTGCAGCAGGCTGATTATTTGACGGTTCACATTCCATTGACCGATGACAACCATTTCTTTATTGATGCCGGTAAGTTGGCCCTCTTAAAGGACAGCGCAGCGTTGTTAAACTTTTCTCGCGGTGGGATTGTTGATGATGAGGCGGCGGTGAAGGCCTTGGATGCTGGTAAATTACGGACTTACATTACTGACTTTAGTAACGAAGTTTTGTTTGACCAAGATAAGGTCATTATTACCCCGCACATTGGTGGGTCAACGGTTGAAGCCGAAGACACCAGTGCCTTGATGGCGGCCCACCAGTTGGACCAGTATTTGATCACTGGAAATATTGTCAATTCGGTCAATTACCCAGACATTAACGAACCTTTTACCACGACTGACCGGATTGGGGTCTTGCACAAGAATGTGCCGAACATGATTGGCCAGATCTCTCAAGTTTTGGCTGAAAAGAATGTCAACATCGAGCAATTGAGTAACCGGGCTGTTGGTGACTATGCCTATAGTTTGGTTGCTATCAATGATTTGCCGGCAGAAGACCACCAGGCAATTAAAGACCAGCTCCAAGAAATCGATAATGTCTTGAACGTCCGCTTTTACCAGCAAGAAGGGAAAAACTAATCATGACTGAACAATTACAACAAGCAGCGATCGATAAGTTGGCTGAACGCGGGGTTAACCGCCAGGATATTTATGAGGGAACGGAGACTTTTTTGGTCGACAAGTACCACGATGAAATCCAAACTGAAGCTTTAAATCATTCAATTGACCGGGTCTTGCATAAAGATGAAGTCGCTGATATTATTTTGACCGCGATTTATTTGGATGAACAAGCGGTCTTAATGCCTGACTCAGAACCGTTGAAGGCACGGCTGCAACGGGATGCGAATGGCCATAACGTCGATGAGATTTTGGCGATTGCCATCACTCAGCAGTTCTCTGCTGCGGCCACGGTCCACTATGGTCTCTTAGATGACTTAAAGCCCGGCTTGATTGGAGTCTTAAATGACAAGACGGACAGTGTTAACGTCTATTTGGACGACATCTTAGCTGCCTTGATTGCTAGTGCGGCGATGACCTACTTGGAAATTCTAGGTGGGAACCAATATTAATTAGTCCTTTATTGTTGTCCCTTTTTTTGGTAGAATAAATTGTATTTTTATTTTTAAAGGAGAAGACACAATGTCAGGACATAGTAAATGGCATAACATTCAAGGTCGTAAAAACGCCCAAGATGCTAAGCGTGGAAAAATTTTCCAAAAGCTTGCGCACGACTTATATGTTGCAGCAAAGGCTGGCGGTGCTGATCCCGAAATGAACGCTTCATTGCGTTTGGTTGTTGATAAGGCTAAGGCTGCCAACATGCCAAAGGATAACATCCAACGTGCATTGGATAAGGCTTCTGGTGCTGGTGGCGCCAAGTTCGAAGAAGTTACTTACGAAGGTTATGGAACTGCTGGGGTGGCTGTTTTGGTCGAAGCCTCAACCGACAACATTAACCGGACAGTTTCATCTGTTCGTAACTCATTCAAGCACTTTGGTGGGTCACTTGGAACTTCTGGTTCCGTGGCTTTCCAATTTGACCGCAAGGGTTACTTGGTCATCGACCGGTCAGAAAAGCCTGACTTGGATGAAGACACAATTTTGGAAGCAGCCCTTGAAGCTGGTGCCGAAGATGTCCAAACATCTGACGAAGCCTTTGAAATTTATACGGAACCAAACGACTTCCAAACCGTTGAATCTGCCTTGGTAGAAGCTGGTTTTGAATTCGCGGATGCCGAAGTTTCAATGATCGCCCAAAACCCAATGTCAATCTCTGATGAAGACCGTGAAAAGCTTGATAAGCTGGTTGATGAATTGGAAGAAAACGAAGATGTTTTGGCCGTTTATACAACTGCTGAAGATTAATAAAAAAGAGCAAACCTTAAGGTTTGCTCTTTTTTTGTGGGTAAAGCCTAGCAGCAGCCCAGGTTATTAACTTTTACTTGGCTTGAACGGCTTGTAAGGCCTGGCCAACCAGGACGGTTAGGTTTTCTTGGTCCTTTTTACCAGGGTAAAGGTTAACCCGGACGAGGTCACCGGCCCGACTGGCCCCGGTTTGCTTAAACTGGTCATCGAAGGCATCTAAGGCGACACAGTAGTCATCACCGTAGTAGGTGTCACCTGACCCGGCTAAGCCATAAACCAGGTTACTTAAGTCAACATCAGCCAAGTCGTCAAAGTAGTCTAAGCCTTCGTCTGGCAAAGACCCGTTGTCATAAGTGTAGGGGACCAAAAAGGCTAAGTCATAGTCGGCCAGTTCTTCTGGTTCGCTTTGCGAAATTTCACTTTTGGTAACGGCTACGTCTTTGTCTTCTAAGGCTTCAATCACTAAGTCGGCCACGGCTTCGTTATTACCGGTGATGGTCGCAAAGACTACCTGTGCTTTTAGTTGCTGGTCTGACATAAAAATCCCCCTGTTTATTCTAAGTTCAATTATACAAAATTTAGGCCGACTTTGACCTGAAATTACTAGTATTTTGGCAAAACTTGCCTTATAATTGGCTTAAATACGAGGAGGGCATGTCAGATGGCATTGAATGAAAAACAAGTGAAAGCATTACAAAACGTTTATGATAACGGAATTTTGGACCATGATGAAACGGCCCGCCAGGCTTTGGCCCAAGTATTAGAAGATTTGAAATAATTTGAATTTTCTCATAACCATGGTATAATCAAATTTAGTAAATTGTTGATAAGGATAACTTTACTTAAGTCACCTTGATAGAGAACTTGCGGTTGGTGGAAGCAAGTAGGCCTTGAGTTAAAGACTCCCTTGGAAATGACTAGTGATTAGGAAACCAAAGCTAGCCCGGGTCACGCCGTTAACCGTCTTAGAGATTTCACCAGAATTTTTTGGTGTGAACTTGGGTGGTACCGCGATGATTCGTCCCTTTGTGCAAACGCACAGAGGGATTTTTTATTTCCCAGGATATTTTTATCAGCAGTTAAGAAAAGAAAGAAGGCAAAAGCAATGGCAGAGATTACTTTGAATTTCCCAGATGGGGCAAAAAAGACATATGAGGCAGGCACGAAGCCAATTGAAGTTGCTAGCCAAATTGCCAAGTCATTGGCTAAAAAGTCTGTTTCAGCCAAGCTAAACGGACACTATGTTGGCATGAACGACCAATTGACTGAAAGTGGTGACTTCCAGTTGATTACCAAAGACGATGACGAAGCTTTGCAATTGCTCCGTCACTCAACTGCCCACTTGCTGGCACAAGCAATGCGCCGCTTGCCAAAGTTCAAAAACGCTCACTTTGGTGTTGGTCCTGCCATTGATAACGGCTTTTACTATGACACCGATAACGGTGCTGGTAACCAGGTTTCAGTTGAAGACTTTGCTGAAATCGAAGCCATGATGAAAAAGATTGTTAAAGAAGACTTGCCAATCGTTTCTCATGAAATTTCTCGTTCAGAAGCCTTGGAAACTTTCAAAGACGACCCTTATAAGGTGGAGTTGATTAATGATTTGCCAGAAGACCAAACCATCTGGGTGGCTGTCCAAGGGGAACACGTCGAATTAGACCGGGGTGGTTTAGTCCCATCAACTGGGTGGATCAAGCACTTTAAGTTGGTTTCTGTTGCCGGTTCATACTGGCGGGGAAATTCTGACAACGCCGTTTTGCAACGGGTTTATGGAACAACCTTCTGGAACGCCTCTGACTTGGAAGAAGACTTGCAACGTCGGGCCGAAGCCAAGGAACGTGACCACCGGAACATTGGTCGGGACTTGGACTTGTTCTTTACTAGCCAAAAGGTTGGGTCTGGCTTGCCAGTTTGGTTGCCAAATGGGGCCACTATCCGCCGTCAAGTTGAACGCTATATCGTTGATAAGGAATTGCAAAACGGCTACTTGCACGTTTACACGCCAGTTTTGTCCAACTTGAACTTGTATAAGACTTCTGGCCACTGGGACCACTACCGTGAAGATATGTTCCCACCAATGGATATGGGTGATGGTGAATTCTTGGAATTGCGGCCAATGAACTGCCCATCTCACATTTCTGTTTACCAACACAAGCCACGGTCATACCGGGACTTGCCACTTCGAATTGCCGAATTGGGCATGATGCACCGGTACGAAAAGTCGGGAGCCTTGACTGGTTTGTCACGGGTCCGTGAAATGACTTTGAACGATGGTCACACCTTCGTTGCCCCTGACCAATTGGAAGAAGAATTCAAGTCAATCTTGAAGATGACCATGGGGGTTTACGAAGACTTCGATATCACCGACTACCGGTTCCGTTTGTCATACCGTGACCCTGAAAACACGGCTAAGTACTATGATGATGACGAAATGTGGGAAAAGTCTCAGGCACAGTTGAAACAGGCCATGGATGACATGGGCTTGGATTACTTCGAAGCGCCTGGTGAAGCGGCCTTCTACGGTCCAAAGCTTGATATCCAAACCAAGACGGCCTTGGGTGGTGAAGAAACTTTGTCAACCATCCAATTGGACTTCTTGTTGCCAGAACGGTTTAACTTGACTTATGTCGGTGAAGACGGTCAAGACAACCACCGCCCAGTAATGCTCCACCGTGGAATCGTTGGAACGATGGAACGGTTTACGGCTTACTTGATTGAAATTTACAAGGGTGCCTTCCCAACTTGGTTGGCCCCACAACAGGTTCAGATTATCCCAGTTAACTTGGGTGCTCACGGGGATTACGCCCGTCAAATCCAAGCCGATTTGCAAGAGGCTGGCCTTCGTGCCAACGTTGAAACCAAGGAAGCTAAGATGGGTTACTTGATTCGTGAAGCTCAGACTAAGAAGGTTCCATATACCTTGGTCCTTGGGGATGACGAACAAGATAGTCAAACTGTGACAGTTCGTCGTTACGGTCAAAAAGAAACCGAAAAGATGTCTGCCAAGGACTTTAAGGAAATGGTCTTGGCTGATGTTGCTAACTACTCTCGGGTAGAAAAGAAAGAAAGCCCAGCAAGCTAATCGCACTGGGGAAGGGGCTGGGTAGTTAATCAAACTGTCAGCCGGTTAAAGTTGAAAAACGAAAGAGAAGCACAATGTCTGTTTTAAATAATCAAAAAACTTCTGAAGAAAGCCGCGGCTTAACAAACCGCCACGTCCAATTGATTGCGATTGGTGGGACGATTGGAACCGGACTTTTCATGGGAGCTGGTGACTCGATCCACTTTGCTGGACCAGCGATCCTTTTGATTTACGCCGTTATCGGAATGATGATGTTTGTTGTCATGCGCGCGATTGGGGAATTGCTTTACGCTGACCCAACCCAACACACTTTTATCGCCTTTATGAACCGCTACCTCGGTCAAAAGACCGGAAGCTTTGCTTCCTGGTCCTACTGGCTAACGGTGGCCTTCATGGGAATGGCGGAATTAACCGCGATTGGTAAGTATGTCCAATTCTGGTTCCCAACTTGGCCAGCCTGGTTAATCCAAATTGTGGTGTTGGTGGTTTTGACCTCGGTCAACTTGATTGCCGTCGCCTTATATGGGGAAGCCGAATTCTGGTTTGCCATGATTAAGATCATTGCTATCTTGTCATTAATTGCCACTGGAATTATTATGCTTTTGACTGGCTTTAAGACTAGCCAAGGAACGGTTTCACTTAACAACTTGTTTGGCCATTTTTCACTGTTTCCCAATGGTTGGGGGAACTTTGTCAACGGGTTCCAGATGGTGATGTTTGCCTTTGTTGGAATTGAATTCATTGGTATGACAGCGGCTGAAACGCCCAATGCCCGTAAGGTTTTGCCAAAGGCGATTAACCAAATTCCATTGCGGATTTTGTTCTTCTACTTGGGAGCCTTGGCCACGATCATGGTGATTTACCCCTGGCAGCAAATCCCTGCCAACCAAAGTCCCTTCGTGGCGGTCTTCAAGTTGGCTGGTGTTAACTGGGCCGCTGCCTTGGTTAACTTTGTGGTCTTGACCTCTGCTGCATCAGCTTTGAACTCCGTTATCTTCTCAGCATCACGAAACTTCTACTCACTAGCAGTGGAATCAAAGAATCCTTTGCTGACGAAGTTTACTAAGATGTCAAAGCACAAGTTGCCAGCCAACGCGGTTTTGATCACGGCGGCTTTGATTGCCTGCTCGGCTATTATTGCGGTTATTCCACAAATTACGGATGCCTTTACCTTTGTCACTTCTGCCTCAACCGACTTGTTCATTATGATTTACATTTTGACCTTGGTTACTTACTGGCAGTACCGGAAGTCAGATGACTACTTGAAGGATGGGTTCTTGATGAAGGCGCCAAAGCTCTTTGTGCCATTGGCCATTGTCGGCTTTGTCTTGATTTATATGACGTTGTTCTTTAACAGTTCAGCCTTGGTACCAGCAATTGGGGCAACAGTTTGGTTAGTTGTCTTTACTGTTGTTCAATGGTTTAAGAAATCTTAACTAGTAATTTCTTGTATTTCTGGTAAAATATTAAGCAATTTAGCAAACCGCCTTGCAAAGGGCGGTTTTTGTTAAAATCGCAAGCCGGTTACCGGCTCAATAGTTATGGAGAAAAAATGAGTACCTTAATCGATTTTACGTTGCACATTGATAAGCACCTGGCCAATTTGACTGCTCAATTTGGTATCTGGACTTACCTAATCCTGTTCGTGATTATCTTGGTTGAAACTGGGGCGGTAATCCTGCCATTCCTACCAGGGGATTCCTTGCTCTTTGCCGCTGGGGCGATTGCTATGACCCCAGCTGGAAAAGAAGCTGGCTTGAACCACTGGGTTTTCATGGTTGTCTTCTTTATCGCCCCATTGATGGGTGACACGATTAACTACTTTATTGCTCGTAAGGGTGGCCGACCACTCTTGGAAAAGAAACCGTTCTCGATTATGGTCAAGCCAAAGAATATCGAAGCGGCCGAAGCCTTCTTTGAAAAGCGCGGTTCACTGGCCATTATCTTTGGTCGGTATGTGCCAATTATCCGGACCTTTGTGCCATTTGTGGCCGGGTTGTCAGCCTTTGAATTCAAGAAATTCTTTGAATACTCAGTAATTGCAGCCTTTTCATGGTCATTCATTGCGACCGGGGCTGGGGCCTTGTTTGGTAACATTCCATTCGTCCAAGAACACTTCACTTTGATTTTGCTTGGTATCATTGTGGTAACCTTGTTGCCATCAATCTTTGGGATTATTTACTCTGCCTTTTCCGGTAAGAAGAATAAGTAAAAAATTTAATGAAGCAGACCGCTGGCCTAGGCCTCCGGCCTGCTTTTTTGTCTGACAAATATAGGGACGGTTGTTATAATAAAAACATGAATAATTTTGAGGTACTACAAAATATTAGTCGGCAAAGCCTGGACCAGACGGCGGCGGAAAGCGAAATTAGTTCGGACCGGTTGGTTGCTTTTTCAAAGGGCCAAGTGGCATTGGAACCAGCTGAACTTGAGCGACTCTGCTTATTCTACTCAAATAAGTTTGATGATTTGGGCAATATTAGTCAGGTTGAACCGGTCAAGCACCACCCAATTCATTTGCGGTTAACCACCGATTACTTGCTGAACCGTGGTATCACTTTGTCAGATTGGATTTCATTAAAGTGGGCCTTGGAAGGACAGTGGTCTGGGGCGGTTTTGGCTGTTGGCTTTTTTGATGGCAAGGACAACTTGGTCCAGGTTATTGAAAGCACCGCTGAATTTACAAAAGCCTTTGCCGGTTACTTAATTTTAGAGTTGGCAGGTGAGTTTACCCCTTATATCGATGAAATTCACGACAATGTCCACTATGACTGGCGAATTTTAAAGTACCGGTCCAAACAAGATTTTCAAGATATTACGAATGACCTGGCAAAAACGCCACTAACGGAGATAAAACCATGACCTTGAACTTAATTTTAGCAACGGATGCTTATAAGTTGACCCACCACTTGCAATACCCGCAAAATATTAATAAGCTTTATTCTTACGGGGAGGCCCGTTTGGGTGGCAAGTACCCAACGGTTTCTTGGTTTGGTTTGTCGATGATTTTACATGATTACTTCCAAACACCAATCACAGATGAGATGATTGATGAGGCTGAAAAGGTTTCAGAAGAAACCTTTGGTACTAAGACCTACTTCAACCGTGAAGTCTGGGAAAAGGTCCGCGACCTGGGTTATTTCCCGGTTAAAATTAAGGCCCTGCCTGAAGGGATGGAAGTGCCAACAGGGACAGCGCTCTTTACCTTGGAGTCAACAGCAGACTGGTTTGCGACTTCGCTGAATGCCTTGGAATCAATTTTGATGCACGTTTGGTACCCAACCACGATTGCCACTAATTCGATGTATATCAAAAAGCGGTTATTGCCGCTGGTTGAAAAGACTGGTGATGAAAGTGGCTTACCATTGATGGTTAATGATTTTGGCTTCCGTGGTGCAACCGGTGTTGAAGCTGGCGAACAGGGGGGGGCAGCTCACTTGCTCCACTTCCGTGGTTCTGATAACCTGTCAGCCTCTAATTACTTTGACCAAGTGTATGGCATTTCCGGTCGGGCCTTGTCAATTTGGGCGACGGAACACTCTGTCGCAACGGCCTACGGGCCTGGTGAAGGGGAAACCAACTATGTCAACGCTCAGCTGGACCGGACACCGGATAATGTGCCATTGTCAATCGTAATTGACTCCTATGATACCTTTAACTTTGTCAAAAACGTCATTGGTGCTGATGCGATGGTGGCCCGAATCAAGGCCCGTGAAGGTCGGGTGGTCTTGCGACCTGATTCAGGGGACCCAATTACGATGGACCTAGCTGTTTTAGATATGCTGGCTGAAATTTTTGGTACTCATGCAAATTCCAAGGGTTACAAAGTTTTGAATGATAACGTTGGCTTGATCCAAGGTGATGGGATGAAAGCCGATACCATTATTGCTTTGTACCAGGCCTTGATTGGCCATGGCTGGTCAACCGATAACTTGGTAGTTGGCTCGGGTGGGGGGCTCTTGCAAGAGGGCTTTACCCGCGATACGGAACGGTTTGCCATTAAGGCCGCTTATGCTCATACAACGGATGGTCAGGACTTAGTGATTAAAAAACAACCAAAGACCGATCCAACCAAGGCCTCAAAGGCCGGTTTATTGAAGGTGGTTGCCGATGAGAGGGGCAAGCTTCACACGGTCCCACAAGACCAACCGGGTCAAGATTTGCTCCAGACCGTTTATGAAGATGGTCAGTTAGCACCAATTAACGGTCAGGTTATCTTAGACCGGGCGGCTGGAAAAGACCAGCTTTAAGCTTCGGTTACAAAAAGATTGCCAAAAGTAAAAATTCTGTGGTACAGTAAGCTATAGATACGAGAGAGGAGTCTTTATGGTTTACCGGCTAGTTGATCTCAATTTAACTAACTTAATCACAACGATGAAGGCCCTTATTTGCCCAAAACAGTTTTCCAAGCCAATGGAAAGCTGTTTTTTTATTGAAACCAGGAGGTAGAGATGGCAGATGTAGCAGAGAACGTTACGACAGAATTTATCACGAGGTTGAACTTGCAACACCCGCATGATGTCAAACCGATTACCGGGGGTGCAACATCGGAAGCATACTCGCTTTATTCGGGCTTAGACCGGTACTTTTTGAAGGTCCAACATAACCAAAGTAAGCACTACTTTGACGCGGAAGTTGCTTCTTTAAAGGCCTTGAGTAAGGTCGTTAAAACTCCGAAAGTGGTTAAGCAAGGTGAAAGCCAAGGCAATGCCTATTTGCTCTTGGACTGGGTCCAAAGTGGTTACAGTGACCAGGCAGCCTTGGGCGAAATGGTGGCTACCTTGCACCAAGAAAAAGGGGAATACTTTGGTTTTGAAGTCAATGCCGATTACGATGTGATTCCAAAAGATAACAGTCAAAGTGATTCATGGGGGGATTTTTTCGTCCACCAACGGCTGGAACCGTTGATGAAACAAGCCATTCAAAAGGCTTTTTGGTTGTCGCAGCGTGGTGACCACTTTGAAAATTTGAAGAAAGCCATTCTATCAGATGAACATGTGCAAAATGTAAAGCCATCATTGTTGCATGGTGACCTGTGGGCCGGAAACTTTATGTTTGATAGTAACAGTGACCCTGTCTTAATTGACCCTAATTCTTTTTACGGTGACCGGGAGTATGACCTGGCGGTTTCTAAGGTCTTTCCAGGCTTTAATAAGCACTTTTATGAAGCCTACCAGGCCGCTTATCCATTAGACCCAGGCTATCAAGACCGGTTTAAGTGGTATGAGTTCTATTATGTTTTATTGCACTTTGTCCGCTTTGGCGATATCTATGCACCACGGTTAAACCGGTTATTAATTAGTTTCTAAGTGGACAGTTTTTGAAAGATTGACAAGTGCCGGGCGGCTCTGTATAATTTTTGAGATTGATACGACAAGTAGAGGAGGTCGCCCAATGTCTTCAAACCAAACGAAACGATTCGTTGCCACCACACTATTTGTGGCCTTGTTACTCTTACAAAGTTTTGTGCCATTCTTAGGGTCTTTGCCACTTGGAGCTTTCTTTATTGGCGCATCCGTGACGATTTTGCCAATGACCGTTGCTTTGGCTGGAATCTTACTCGGCCCTGGACCCGGCTTGGTTGTTGGCTTTTTCTGGGGGATGATTTCTTGGCTAAGGAACCTGTCTCATCCAGGAACAGTTGGGGCTTTGATGTTTTCCAACCCCTTAGTAGCGGTTTTGCCGCGGCTAGCGGTTGGGTTATTAATTGGTTACTTAGCCGACCGTTGGTTGAAAAAACACCAACCTGGCTTTGTTTCGCTCTTTAGCCTTGGGTCTCTGGCAGCCCTGGCAAATACCACCTTCGTGATTATGATGACCACGGTTTCTTTCAAGCTCTTCCATGTTCACAGCTTGGGCGTGCCATCGAACCATCTGTTAACTTGGCTAATTGGCATTTTAGGTTTTAATGCAATCTTTGAAATTATTGCCAATGGCTTGTTGGTGATGGTGATTGGCCGGGCTTTGGTGCGGACGTTGCCAGATTTGAAAAAATAAGTGAAATAAAAATGGTCTAACCGTAAGGTTGGACCATTTTTTTAGTGGAGTTGTATTGAATTTGCGACATAATGACTGACAAATGGTTGGAAAACGTTAATTTACCAACGTTTTAAATGCGCCCACCCAGACTCGAACTGGGAGCAAAGACTTAGGAGGTCCTCGTTTTATCCCGTTAAACTATAAGCGCTGAACTATGTCATTATAAACAAAAATCGCTGGTCTTTCAATTTTTATGGCAAAGTTTACTGCTTTAGACTAATTTAATTTTTGCCAGAAAAATATTTGCTATACTGAATGTAGTAAAAAAACGAAAGTGGGTAGATTTCATGGGGAAAGTAGTCGAAGTTAACCATCCATTAATCCAACACAAGTTGACGATTATTCGAAATGAGGAGGTTGGAACCAAGGACTTTCGGGCCTTGGTCGATGAGATTGCGATGCTTTTGACTTACGAAGCGAGTCGCGATTTGCCATTGGAAGAAGTCCAAGTCAAAACACCTATCCAAGAAACGACGACGAAACAACTAGCTGGTAAGAAGTTAGCGGTTGTGCCAATCTTGCGGGCTGGCCTTGGAATGGTTGATGGGATTTTGCAATTGATCCCAGCCGCTAAAGTCGGCCACATTGGCATGTACCGGGACGAAGAGACCTTGGAACCGGTCGAATACTTTGTGAAGTTGCCAGATGATATCGACCAACGAGAAGTTTTGTTGGTTGACCCAATGCTAGCAACAGGTGGGTCAGCTAAGGATGCCATCGCTGCTTTGAAAAAGCGTGGGGCAGACCAGATTAAGCTGATTACCCTCGTTTCATCACCTGAAGGGATTAAGGCCGTTACGGACGCTCACCCTGACGTTGACCTTTATACCGCTGCCATTGATGAAGGCTTGAACGAAGATGGCTACATTATGCCTGGTCTTGGTGATGCCGGCGACCGTCTCTTTGGAACCCATTAAGCACAATAAAAACCGATTATGAAAAAGTTTAAAAAAAGTCCTTTGGACAAGGTCAATAAGAATCTGGCCCAGTCCCGCTCTGCAATCTTTTCCACACCAAATAAAAAACCGAACCTGGTTAAACGGGTCCTGGTCTTTTTTTTGCTAACACTCGTGGTGGCGGCTGCTGTCTACGTGGCGGTTGCCTTTTGGCAAAACCGTAGTAAAACCAGCTTGGTCGGCCAGTCACAGACCAACCAGCCGATCAAGTTATCAGTTAATGCCAAGTCGGCGATTGTAATTGATGCCAAGACCGGCCAGGTCTTAGGCGAGAAAAACGCTGACAAACAGGTCGGAATTGCCTCGCAAAGTAAGCTGTTAACCGCTTATGCAGTCTTGCAGGCTATTCAGGAAAATAAAATTTCTTGGACCGATAAGGTTGAAATTACGACTCATTCTGACTGGTCGGATAAGGATGCCGATACTTATGCCCACTTAGACATTAAGGCCGGGGAAAAGATTCCTGTTAAGGAACTCTTTGCAGCGATGTTTACTTCCAGTGCCAATGACGCGGCCTTGGCCTTGGCTGACTACGTCAAGCCAAGTACCTTAACCCAGCAACAGGCATTGCAAAAGTGGGCCAAGGAGCTGAAGCTATCCGGGTCAAAGTGGTATAACGCTGCTGGTCAGGTGAACGAAGATGCCTTTGACTACCAGGTCAAGACGGCCAGTGCTAAGGCTGAAAATACGGCTTCTGTTCGAGAGTTGGCCATGATTGCCTTCAAAGACTTGGCTTTGGATGGCAACATCCGGTCTTACTTTACTGAAAGCACTCTGACTTATCACACGGATGATTCAACCGCTAAGGTGAAAACGACCGATGGCTATAAGTTTGCTACGGAAATCAAAAGCCAGTTGAAAAATACCAAGAACTTAACCTTTGAAGGCTTAAAGACGGGGTCAACGCCAGCCTCTGGTGGTGGCTTTACTGGAATCATCAAGGATAACCAGGGCCATGAGTTTATTACCGTTATTTCTGGCTCTGGTTCTTATACCGACCAGGTTTCCCGGTACCAGGCTACGATTGACGCAGTCAATGAAGTTTTGGACAAGGAAGACCAAGTGAGTGTTAAGGCCGGTTCAACGATTAAGGGCGCTAAGACGGTCAAAAACATCAATTTGAAGACTAATCGTCAAAACCTAGTGGTGGTTAATTCAGTATCTTATTGGTTGAATAAGGACCAGACCAGCCTAGGTTTCTATGTTCCAGATTCATTAACTAGCAAGGTGACTGGCACAAAGCAAACGGTGGTTGAATTAACCTCTGGCTTAAAGGCCACATACTTGCCGGGTGTTGGTAGCGATGACACCAAGGTACAATTGGTCAATCAGTCAAGTGTTGACCAGGCAAGTTGGTGGGAAAAGACTCACCACTGGCTAACCTTTTGGAAAAAATAAGTAGACAAAAAAGGAGCTGATCAAAATCAGCTCCTTTTTGATTTGGTCAAAGAAAGTTAGGCTTCAACGCCAGCCCGTTCCTTCAACTTAGCAAGTTGTGCATCCAAGTTGTCATCAGCGGCTTGCTTGGCTGCTTCCGCCTTATCTTGGCCTTGTGACAACTTTTCCTTACCAGCAGCAGTTAGTTCGCTAGCTTTTTGCTTACCAGTTTCAGTCAAGTCAGCGGCTTTTTGCTTGCCAGCTTCGGTGAAGTCAGCAGCCTTTTGCTTGCCGGTTTCGGCCCAGTCGGCGGCCTTTTCTTTACCAGCTTCCGTTAAGTCGCCAGCCTTTTTCTTTAAATCAGCAACTCGTTCATCGTCCTTTAACAACATGTAGGCCAATGCGGCGTTACCAAACAAAGAGACACCCAATAAAAAGTTCTTCATGACAGACACACTCCTTTTCTCATCTAAATTCTTACCTCCATTATGGTAAACCAATTCTAAAATGTCAATCAATATTTCAAAAAGATGTCAGAGTTAGACCAGTTCAAGGGCTTTTGAAAATGATATAATAAAAAGTGATTGAAACGTTTAAGAAGGGGTTATTCATGATTAGTTTAAAATCACCACGCGAAATTGAAGCAATGCGCAAGTCAGGGGCGATTATTGCCGGGATGCACCAGATGCTCCGCGACTTTGTTAAGCCTGGTGTCGATACTTGGGATATCGAATTGAAGTGTAAGGAATACATCGAAAGTCACGGTGGGGTTCCGTTGCAAATTGGCTTTGAAGGCTTTAAGTATGCCACAACCATTTCAGTTAACAGCGAAGTGGCCCATGGTTTGCCACGCAAGGGCTTGAAGTTGAAGAACGGAGACTTGTTGAAAGTTGATACAGTTGTTGGCTTAGACGGTGCTGTTTCAGATTCCGCCTGGTCATATGCCGTTGGCGAAGTCTCAGATGAAGTCAAGAAGTTGATGGAAGTTGCTAAGAAGTCTTTGTACCTTGGAATTGACCAAGCCCAAGTTGGCAACCGAATTGGTGATATTGGTTGGGCTATTCAAGACTACACTGAAAACCAACATGGTTATGGTGATGTTCGCCAGTACATTGGTCACGGCGTTGGCCCAACGATGCACGAAGACCCACAAGTTCCTCACTACGGTAAGCCGGGTCACGGCTTGCGCTTGAAGGAAGGAATGGTCATCACAATCGAACCAATGATTAATTTGGGCGGTTGGGAAGTTGAAACTGATGACACCAAAGAAGATGGTTGGACTGTTCGGACTTTGGATGGTTCTTGGTCAGCCCAGTATGAACACACCTTAGCAATCACCAAGGATGGCCCAAAAATTTTGACTAGCCAAGACCCAGAAGAAGACGCTAAGTACCTTTAAAAGACTAGTAAGGAAAAAGACCTGATGGATTTACCAAAAGACTTTATTGATAAATACCAAGACCTGCTCAAAGAAGACAGCGGGCCTTTTTTCGCGGCCCTAAATGAGGAGGGGAAGAAGGGCTTTCGCACCAACCCCTTAAAGGAAAATCCGGTTCCACAGGATTTGTCTTTGGCTGGCCCAATTGCTTATAGCAAAAGTGGCTACTTCGGCCAGGTTGATGGTCATGGTGCGGACCACGTTGCTGGCTTAGTTTATTCCCAAGAGCCTTCAGCCCAATTTGTGGGCGAAGTAGTAGCCGCTAAGCCTGGTGAAAAGGTCTTGGATTTGGCAGCGGCACCAGGCGGTAAGTCAACCCAGTTAGCTGGGCAGATGCATGGCCAAGGCCTATTGGTTACCAATGAAATTATGGGCGACCGGGCCCGGGTTTTGTCACAAAATATCGAACGGTTTGGGGTCCAAAATGCAGTGGTGACATCGATGGATTCCAAGGACTTAGCCAAGGTGCTACCCGGTTACTTTGACCGGGTTTTGTTGGACTCGCCTTGCTCGGGGGAGGGGATGTTCCGGAAGAACCATGATGCGATTGACGAGTGGTCGGCGGATTACCCGGCTGCTTGTGCTGAGCGGTCCCATGAAATTTTGGAATCGGCAGTCAAATTGGTCAAGCCCGGCGGCACCTTGGTTTACTCAACTTGTACTTTTGCCCCTGAAGAAGATGAGCAAACGATTGCCTGGTTGACGCAAACTTACCCAGACTTTACCATTGACCAAATCCAGGTTGATGCAGATTCCGGTATTCAAGCTGGCCGGCCTGAATGGGCTGATGGCCAAGCTGATTTGACGAAAACAGCCCGGCTTTGGCCGCAAGACTTACCAGGGGAAGGGCACTTTGTTGCCCGCTTGGTGAAAAAGGAAACGGCCGAAGAGGCCGGTAAGCCGGTTAAAACGCAAAAGCCAAGTAAGCTGACGGCTGACCAGGAGGCTTTGTTGAAGGACTTTTTGGCCCAGACTTTGTCTTCTGACTGGCAGGTCGATTTTAACCGGTTAATGGTTGTCAAAGACCGGGTCTTCTTGCTACCGGTTGATTGCCCAGATTTGAAGAAATTAAATGTCTTGCGACCGGGTCTTTGCCTTGGTACATTTAAGAAGAACCGCTTTGAGCCAGACCATGCCTTGGCCTTAGCAATCAAGCCTAAGGATGTTTTACAGACCTATGCCTTGGATGACAGTGAATTTAAGATTTTTGTCCATGGCGATGTTATCAATACGAAAGAAGCCTACCAAAAGGGCTTCGTCTTGGTGACCGTGAATGGGAACGGCCTTGGCTGGGCCAAGTTTGTCAACGGACAATTGAAAAACTTTTTCCCAAAGGGCTTACGCTTTTAGCAGAACTGACAGATAGGAGAACTTAATGGCTTTTACAACGAAGGTAGCAGTTGATCACGATGGCACTTACCAGGTCAGCTCACAAATTAAAAAATTTACCCTCTTGGACCTGGGTTTTATCACTAACAATGCCGGGGCCTTCATTTTACAGCGGTCACTCCAACCAGAAGTCGACTTTGACAAGGCGGTGAAGCTCAAAATTACTTTTAGTAAGGACTTGGCTGGCTTTAAGCTAGCCACTCTGGCGGCTTCTGGCCTAGCCCCGGTTGATATTTTTGCCCACCAAGACCACGAAACAATGGTGGAACAGTACCATTATTATATGGACGAGTTGGTGGAACGGGAGGTTTTTGAAAAAATCTCATGACAACTTTTTACTTTGTACGACACGGACAAACAGAATGGAACTTGGAACGGCGGTTCCAAGGAGCACAGGGAGATTCCCCGTTGCTATCGACTTCTTATGACGATATGGAAAAGGTGGCTGGCTTTTTAAAGGACAAAGAAATTAGCCGGGTTTATGCTTCACCATTGCCTCGGGCGAAGGTGACAGCTGAAAAAATCCAGGCGGATTTACCTGGTAGCCCCCGACTGTCATTGCACTCCAGTATTGTCGAAGTTGGTCTTGGTGAATGGGAAGGGCAATCGATGCAGGTTGTCCAAGAAAAGTACCCAGAAGCCTATGACATCTATAAGAACCACTTGGAAGAGTTTGAAGGACAGGGCTTTGGTGGTGAAGGCTACACCAAGGCGGTGGCTCGGTTCCAAGAAATGATGAAGCAAATTGTGAAAAATCACCCGGACGAATCTGTACTGGTGGTGGCCCATGGTTTGATTTTAACCTTTGGAATGACCAGTTTGCTCAAAATTCCAAGAACTGAAATCCGGTCTTTGGGTGGGTTATCCAACACTTCAACGTCAATCTTGAAGACCAGTGATGGTAGCGATTACGAGCTTCTTAAGTGGAACGAAACCAGTTACTTAAATAAGGCCCAAGACGGCAGCACGACGATTTAAGCCGGCCGTCGAGGTTCAAACTGCCAATTTGTGGCAGGTACATAGTTGATTTAAAGGGAAAATGCCAAGAACAATCCAAGAAGACAATCAAGTCCTCGGGACTTTGCAAAATGTGATTTTTCAAGCCAGCGACTCGTACTTTAAGATTTTGTCGGTCCAAGTCGAAGATAATGACTTTGACTGGGATGAAGACGAGTTGATTGTGACGGGGACCTTTGCCTCGGTCAAACCAGGGACGACCTATGCCTTCTTTGGCCAATTGGTGAACCACCCCAAGTATGGCCAGCAGTTTCAGGCTGCCCGGTATGAAAATCAGGTCCCGGCTGATGAAAAAGGTTTGGTGGCTTTCTTTTCTTCTGGCGACTTTACTGGGATTGGGAAAAAGACTGCTGAGAAGATTGTCGACGCTTTGGGAACGGATGCGATTGATTTAATTCTCGCCGATGCTAGTGTTTTGACTGGTTTAGTCAAGCCCAAAGTGGCGGATGAACTGGCTAGTAAATTAAAGGAAAACTTGGGGCTAGAACAGCTCTTTTTGCTGGGACATAAGGTTGGCTTATCAGCCGACTTGGCTGGAAAACTCTACGATTTTTATGGGCAAGAAGCCCAAGATGTCTTACAAAAAGACCCGTACCGGCTGGTTTACGAATTTGACGGTTTGCCTTTTAAAAAGGTTGATGCAATCGCCAGCCAAGCTGGTTTTGCTGCAGATGACCCCGAGCGAATCCAGGCAGGGGTTTATGCCGGCATCCTCGGTGCCTGTTTTTCAGGTGGCCACACTTACTTAGCAGAAGGGGAAGCTAAGGCAGCGGCTAGTCGGGCCTTGGGTGCCGATAGCCAAGCAATGGTGGTTGCGATCGACCAGGCCTTGGAAAACCTAGTCATTAGTAAGCGGTTAGACTACCAGGATGGGACTTATTCTCCGAAAGATTTAGCAGATGCCGAAACTTTGGTTGGAAACCGCTTGACAGAATTACTGGCTGAAAAACCGGCTGTGACGACTGACCGGGCCGCCATTGAAGATGCCTTTGTCGTACCAGCTAATTTGACCCTGGATGATGTTCAAAAAGAGGCTGTGATTAACGCCTTGGAAAACCAGGTCTTTGTCTTGACCGGTGGCCCTGGAACGGGAAAGACGACTGTTACAAAGACTTTAGTTGCTTCCTGGGAAGCCTTGGTTCGCCGGCAAGCAACCACGGACAAGAAAGACCAGGAGTGGGTCAAGCAAAACCGGGTCCGCCTGGCTTCGCCAACTGGCCGAGCCGCCAAACGGATGACAGAAATTACGGGTTATGAGGCAACCACTATCCACCGCTTGCTTGGCATTTCAGAAGGCGACGATGCTGAATTTGACGCTGATAACCCCTTGAGTGGGGGCCTTTTGATTATCGATGAGGCATCGATGCTGGATATTTCTTTAGCAGCAGCCTTGTTCCAAGCTTTGCCAAAGGGAATTCACCTAGTGTTGGTGGGGGACGCCGACCAATTACCATCGGTTGGTCCCGGCAATGTTTTATTTGACTTGATTCAAAGTGGCCAAGTCCCACACGTTTCATTGCAGCGGATTTACCGGCAAGGCAAAGGGTCGAGTATTTCGGCCTTGGCTAAGGCAGTCAATGCCGGGTCACTGCCAGCAGACTTTCAGGAGAACCAGGCTGACCGGTCAACTTTTTTAGTTAATGCTGACCAGGTGCCAAAGGCAGTTGTCCAAGTGATTCGATCAGCTGTCAAAAAAGGTTTTACAGCTGATCAAGTCCAGGTCCTAGCACCGATGTATAAGACACCGGCTGGGGTTTTAGCTTTAAACCAAGCAGCGCAAAACCTATTTAATCCAAGTAAACCGGGTGAAAAGACTTTGCAACAGGGGGACACCACTTTCCGCTTGGGTGATAAAGTCTTGCAGCTCGAAAATGATTCAGAGCGTGATATTTACAATGGCGACATGGGGAAAGTCACGGCGATTTACTATAAAAAAGACCCGGGTGTTTCTGCTGATTCACTGGTGGTCGACTTTGACGGCCAGGAAGTTTGGTATACCTCAAAGACACTGAACCAGTTGAACCTAGCCTATGCGACGACGATTCATAAGGCTCAGGGAAATGAATTTAAGCTGGTTATCTTAGTTTTGACGGGCCAATTTAAGATTATGCTCAACCAGAACCTGGTTTATACGGCAATCACGCGGGCCAAGGAGGCCCTAGTGATGGTCGGGGACTACAGTGCTTATGATTACGCTGCTACCCACTCAGTGCCGGTTCGACAGACCCGGTTGCAATCAATGCTTGGCCTAGGTGGTACTGCTAGTCGGGTAAAAGAACCCGCCCATGAACCGGTGACCGATGGAACTTTAGTGGTCGACCAGGACCCAGACTTTGGCCTAACTGACCAAAAAATTGCCAATACTGACCAAGTTGAGTTGACCGGTGTTATCGACCAAGCAAGTGGTGAGGCTAAAAAAATAGCCAATCAAGAAGCACAAGTCGACCAAGCGGGCGCCAATGGTGCCAATCCTAAGCCAACTGCCGTAAAGTCAGCTAACCAGCCGACTAAGGTTACCGGCTTAACCGCTGAGAACTTAGACCAAGCGATGGCCAATCCGTTGATCGGTGTTTCTGAAATGTCACCCTATGATTTTATGCCAGAAAAGCCATAAATCTTGTATAATATAAGCAAGAAAGTTATTTTAAATTTGAAAATAATGCTACTGATTTGGAGAACTTATGACTGCCAATCCAAAGTACCGTCTCTTTGACCTGGGAACCAACTCAGAGTTAACGGCGGCGATTGCTAAACATTTGAAAACACCGGTCGCTCCGGTTGATGTCAAGACTTTTGCGGATAACGAAATCTATGAACGAATTGTCGATTCGGTCCGTGGAATTGATGTTTACGTGGTTTCGCCGATTTCTGACCCGGTCAATGAAAACTTTATCAAATTAATGATTTTCATCGATGCCGCTAAAAGAACTTCGGCTAAGTCAATTAACGTCATTATTCCTTATCTTGGTTACGCCCGGTCAGACCGCAAGACTCGGTCACGTGAACCAATTGTGGCCCGGCTAATGGCGGACCTATTGGAAAGCCAAGGAATTAAGCGGGTGATGACGATGGACTTGCACACTAGCCAAGTCCAAGGGTTCTTTGATATCCCAGTTGACCACCTGATCGCCATGCCGGTTCAAGCCAAGTATTACGAAGAACGAGGATTGACTGGTTCTGACGTTGTGGTGGTGGCCTCAGGGGCTTCTACTTTGAAGCTGGTGCAGCGCTTAGCCGAAGTCTTAAACGCCCAGTGGGCGATTGTTGACCAGGACCGTGACCCTAATAAGGAAGCCACGGTGACGGGAAAGGTCGAAGGCAAACACGCAATTATTGTGGCCGATATTATTGATACTGGTAAAGCGATGATGAAGGCGGCGACTGCCGTTAAAAAGGCTGGGGCAACGGCGATTGATGCTTTGGCTACCCACGGGGTTTTGTCTGGGGATGCTCCCCAGAAGTTGCAAGATTCTGACTTAGACAAGGTGATCGTCACGGATACGGTGCCGATTCCAACAGAAAAGCGCTTTGAAAAACTGGAAGTGATTACGGTTGCCCGGCTCTTTGCCGAAGGAATCGCCCAAGTGATTGCTCATAAGTCAATGGCCAAGGTCTTGCTAAGCCCTGACCAGCGTGAGGAATAAGAATGGTTGAGTTGGATTTAACAGCAATCACATCACCAGAGTGGTCACCAACTGATAATGGTTTTTGGACTTCACAGTATGGGGCTTACCTGGCATTTGCCGGTTCTCAGGCCGGGGACTTAACGCTCAGCTTTTTGGATAATTACCCTGACCTAGTTTTCACCCTGACTGTTGATGGCCAAGACCGCGAGCAAATTCAAGGACATGGCAAAGAATTGGTTGTGAGCCTACCGGCTGGGAAGCACCGCTATCAGCTAACCCTTGACCAGTGGGCGACCGGTCAGGTTGCCTTTTGGCAAAACGGGTTAATATTGACGGGTGCAACTTTTACGGATGAAGGAGCTTTGCAGCCAATTCTACCAGCCTACCAGACGGTTGCAGAGGCCAAGGCGAACCAGGAGGTCCCATACCTGACCTTTGTCGGTGACTCAATTGTCGCCGGGGAAGCCATGACCGGGGCTAACCATGACCACCACCGTCCCAGTCAGTCTTTTCCAGTCTTGGTTGGTCAGGTTTTCAACCGGCCAGTCAACCGGATTGCTTATGGTGGGACAGGGTTGACCTTCCGAGCGCCTTTCCAAGAGCCAAAAGCCGTTGATGCTTTGTGGCAGGCTGGGCCAAATATTGTTCGCCGGGCCGTTTGGACCGATAAGGTCGTCGTCGCTTATGGCATTAACGATGCCAACTATGGGGCCAGTGACCAGGAATTTGCCTTTGGTTTACGCGTTTACTTGCTTGAATTAGTTAAGCACTTTCACGGTGCTCATTTTTACTTACTAACACCTTGGAATGGCAAGTTTGCCGATATTGTGGCAGCTGAGGTTCAACGTTTCGATAACTTTACCTTAGTTGAAGCCGACCAGTGGAAAATTGCCACTCGGCCACACCACCCTGACTTTGCAGCCCATTTAGCAATCGCTAAGCACTTAGTTAACATAATGGAGGAATGACAATGGTTTACCAAGCAGCAGAAGATCGATACGAAAAGTTACCTTACCGCCGGGTCTCTGATTCCGGTTTGATTGTGCCCGCCGTTTCTTTTGGATTATGGCGGAACTTGGGTGACCAAATGCCTTTGGAAAATTCTCGTAAAGTCATTTTAAAGGCCTTTGACCAGGGAATCTTTTCATTTGATAATGCCTTTAACTATGGTCCTAATAACGGGACAGCCGAGGAGACTTTTGGCCAAGTTTATAAGTCGGACTTGAAGCCTTACCGGAATGAATTGGTGATTACGACTAAGGCTGGTTATCACATGTGGCCTGGCCCACTAGGTGAGTTTTCTGGCCGGAAGACTTTGATTAACGCCTTGGATACTTCTTTGCAAAAGATGAACTTGGACTACGTTGATATCTTCTATGCCCACCGTTTTGACCCCAATACGAACTTGGAAGAAACGGCCCGGGCCTTGGATACCCTGGTCAAGCAGGGCAAAGCCTTGTACGTTGGGGTGTCAAACTACACCGCTGAACAAACTAAGGCCATCGCTGAAATCTTTAAGGATTTGGGGACGCCATTTATTGGAAACCAAGTTTCTTATAACATGTTAAACCAGCAGGAAAAAAATTCTGGTTTACTGGATGTCTTAGATGAGCACCATGCTGGTCTCTTTGCTTACGGTCCATTGGCGGAAGGCTTGTTGACAGACCGCTACTTAGACGGCATTCCAGCCGATTTCCCAATTCACAAGACCAATGGATTCTTGTTTGAAAAGGGTGGCGATGCTTTGGCAGCTAAGCTGCGCGCTTTGAATGACATGGCAAAAAGCCGGAACCAAACTTTGAGTCAAATGTCTTTGGCTTGGCTGTTGCAAGACAAGCGGGTTGCTTCGGTTGTGATTGGCACTTCTTCAGTTGACCACTTGATGGACAACTTGGAATTTACCAAGAACTTAGACTTCTCAGCAGATGAGTTGGCTATGATTGAAAAAATTATTAATGACTAAACAAAAAAGGACCGGAAGGTCCTTTTTTTGTTGTTAATTTAGTTTGCTTAGAAATTTTGACTCTGCTAAAGAGTTTGGTGATGAGCCGAGGTCGTCAATCGGTATTGGCCGACCTAGCCTTTGATAGTAGTCGACCCAATGAGGCAGGATGGTGCCATTGGGTCCAAAGGATAATGGCCCCTCTGTAAAGACTTGTTCCTTAGCAAAGGCGTAAGTCACTAGCTGTGAGCAGTAAAAGCCAGGACCATTTTGAAAGAAACCGTCGTTGTAGGGTTGACCAAGTTGGCTAGTAGCCCGGTCGACGATGGCCTGGGAATTTTTCAATGGTGACTTGACTCGGTAATAGTCAATCAGCCCCTGGTGGTCTTGCTGGAAGTCAGCCAGGGACCGCTTTTGGACACCAACTTCTAAGCAGGCTTCTAGAACGTTGGCTTGACCGTCAGATTCAAAAGCGATGATGGCAACGTGGGCGTAACCTAGCTGACTGGTGGTACCAGTACTTTGGTCAATCGCCTGGTCAAGGGGCTTTGGACCTGCTTGAACGAAGGCCAAGTCGGCTGTTTTTAAGTTGAACGCTTTCGTGTTTTCCATAGTCTTAGGATAGCAAATTTATTGGATAAAGAGTGAGAAAGTCGGCTTTTTAAGATTTTACTAGCCGAAACTAATTTTTTCCTGTAAAATTTTATTGTTATCCTCTAAGTTTTGGTGCAGTCAAAACTTAAGAAGAGTGGAGTTTATCATGGAAAAAAAGTTAACTTGGAAGCAGACCTTACTCCTGTTTTCCCTTATATTCGGAATGTTTTTTGGATCGGGAAACCTGATTTTCCCAGTCTATCTCGGCCAAATTGCTGGTGGCCATTGGACAATGGCCACCATTGGTTTTTTGCTGAGTTCAGTCTTAGTACCGTTGCTCGCCTTAGTCGCCTTGGCGGTTACTCGGTCAGAATCAGTTTTTGATTTGATCCGTCCGTTGGGACACAAGCCAGCTACTTGGTTCTTAGTAGCCCTGCAATTAGTCCTGGGACCAACTATCGTGGCGCCTAGAACGGCGACGGTTGCCTATTCTTTCTCATTTGCCAATTGGCTACCAAAAGGCCAGCAACAACTAGGCCTCGTGATTTTTGCTTTGATCTACTTCTTGGCAGTTTACTGGGCCTCAACTCAGTCAACTAAACTATTGGATATTATTGGTCGGTACTTGAACCCAATCTTCTTGGCGATGATGGCTTTGATTTTTGTCTTAGCGTTGATTCACCCGATGGGTTCAACCCACCAAGCAGTGACAACGGCGTACCAGCATAACGCCTTTGCCCCAGCTTTTATCGAGGGTTATAACACGGTCGATGCCTTGGCCGCCTTGATTTTTGGGGTGACGATTGTCCATGCTATTCAAAAGTTGGGCTACCAAAAGCCGGGCCAAATCGCCTCTGTCATTGTTAAAACGGGGATTTTATCCATGGCGGTCTTGGCGGTTATCTATGTTGGCCTAATCTGGCTGGGAGCGACCTCGTTGGCCCATACCGGTGTGTCAGCCAACGGGGCGGAAGCCTTAACGGTGGTCGTGACCTACTTCCTTGGTACTTTTGGCCAGTATTTCTTGGCTGTTATGGGAACGGTGGCGGTCTTCACGACAGCGATGGGGCTCTCGGCTTCCTTTGCCCGGGACTTGAACCGCGTCCAACCTAAGTTGTCTTATAAGGCTTGGCTGGCCTTTGCCAGCACTTTGGCCTTTTTGATGGCCACGCTGGGGTTAGATAAGATTATCGTTTGGGCAACGCCAATTTTAATGTTCTTATACCCAATTGCAATTGTCTTGGTTATCTTAAGCCTCTTGTCACCTTGGCTTGGCCAAGGTCGGTACCTTTATAGTTGGACGGTTGGTCTGACCCTGATTGCGGCTGTCTTTGATGGTTTGTCGAATGCCCCCTTTGCTAAGGACTTGCATGGCTTAGTGTCTTATACACTAGCCAACGGGGATATCCATACTGGCTGGTACCAGGCTCACTTCTTTGGTGCGAGTGCTGGTTTTGGTTGGTTAGTGCCAGCAGCAGTTGGCTTGGTCCTTGGTTTAATTTGCCAGAAGATTTTTACTAAAAATGATTAATATAAAAGGCGGTTACTTTCTAGTAGCCGCCTTTTTTGCTGTCAACTTTTGCCAAATAAAAAATTCTAGGGCAAAGTGCCTTAGAATTTTTAGTCGATTAAGCTTCGATTTCGTTTAAGATCCGGTAAGCCAGTGATTCTGACATAACCAAATCCGTCAAGAAAGTCCCGCGCAAAGCGCCGATGGTAGCCTTAGCCTTAGCCTTTGACCGAACAACCCCAATTCGCTTAGGAGTTGAAAGGATGGAATTCATGCCCAACCCAACCGTCTTATCAGAGTCTTCGTTTAGAAGCTGACCGTTAATGTCATAAGGGCGGCCATAAATCATCCCGGCCACTTCGCCAAGTTTAACGTTTGGAAAGAGACGGTTGATATTTTGGTTCCAGATGCTGATTGATTCAAGGGAAGCAATGGTACCAAGGCCAGTTAAGATAGTATCCATTTGCTTGGCCAAGTCCAAGGTTTGCTTGATGGAAACAGCTTCGTACAAACCGTTACGGACGTCATCGTTTGATAGGTACAAAGGTGCTGGCAAAGTCAAGAACTCACCGGCGACCTTCTTAGCAGCCCGTTCAACGATTCGAACAGAACCAGCAGTGGAATTGTACTTCATGTTTTCACCAACAAACTGGGTGAACTTGACTTGGTCCAATGGGTTTGATGTGATGGCATCAATCAGGGAATACATCGTATCACCCCAGGTCATTCCAACCACGTGTGGACCATTTTCCAAGTGCTTGACCACGATGTTAGCAGCATAGTTGGACAAGATGTCTTCAGTAGCACTAGTGGTGGTGTCGTCTTGGATAATGTAGCAAGTCGTATCAGGGAACTTTTCCTTAAAGACTTGTTCTAACTGTGAGTTCCGACTAGCGGTTGAATTAATTTCAATCTTAACAATCCCAGTCTTAACTGCTTCCGTTAGGTACTTGTTAATCAAGTAGCGGGAAACGTTGTACTTGGTTGAAATGTCACCAAAAGATAACTTATTGAGGTAGTAATCTTCTGAGATTTGCGCCAAGAGGGTTGGATCTGTTGCGGGCATAACATTTTTTCCTTTTCTGCTAAAATTTAATATTTATTTAATCTGACCCCTAAAATTGAGATTCGGTAGAAATCATTAAGTAAAGTGTACTACAAAATTCTAGTTTTTTACAATCAACCTGGAATATTTTTTAAAAACAATACCAGTTAAAAGATATTAAAACATTTTAAATATTGAAAAATAGACAAAAATGAATGTATTTTATAAAAATATAAACGATTTTTCTTTACTTTTAAGATTGAAAATTTTACAATAAAGGCAAGAAAATCGCATTGGAGGAAAACAGATGGTCGATATGGACGAAGTCTTTGCAGAGCACGAAGACCACCAAGGGGTTCTCGAACTGAAAGGAACCCTACCAATTAAAGATTCGGTTGACCTGGCCAAGGCTTACACGCCTGGTGTTGCAGGGTTAGCTAAAAAAATTGAACAAAACCCTGCTGATAAGGGCAAATACACAGTTTCAGGTAAGTTAATTCCAGTCATTACCGATGGGTCGGCTGTCTTGGGCTTAGGCGATATTGGCCCGGGGGCTGGTTTGCCGATTGTGGAAGGGAAAGCTTTGATTTATAAGGAACTGGCTGATGTGAATGCCATCCCAATGGCCTTTAACCAGGGCAGCGTGGCGGACTTTGTTCAAGCTGTTAAAACGATTGCCCCTTCCTTTGCAGGAATTCACTTGGAAGATATTGCTGCACCAAAGGTTTTTGAAATTGAGAAACGCCTGCAAGAAGAGTTAGAGATACCGGTTTACCATGATGACCAGACCGGGACGGCGATTGTCGTTTTGGCTGGGTTGATGAATGCGGCCAAGGTTGTTGGCAAAAAGTTGACTGACTTGAAGGTCGTGGTGAATGGGATTGGTGCTTCTGGAGTCGCCACGGCTAAGTTACTCTTGGCGGCGGGTATTAAAAATCAAACTCTAGTTGATATCCATGGGGTTGTCCGGCCCGATGATAAACGTTATAACTCGTTCCAGCAAGATTTGGCGGCTGCTGTTAACCAGGCAAGGGGCGAGAGCCTGGCAGAAGTGATTCAGGGCCAAGATGTCTTTATCGGCCTATCTGATAAGAAAGTTTTGACCACTGCAGATGTGGCCAAGATGGCGACTGACCCAATTATTTTTGCCTTGGCTAACCCAGTGCCAGAAATTATGCCAGATGATGCTCATGCTGGTGGGGCTGCGGTGGTAGCAACTGGTTCTTCCCAGTGGGCTAACCAGGTGAATAACATCTTGGTTTTTCCCGGGTTATTCAAGGGGTTATTGGCTTCTGGCTTGAAAAAAGTTGACATTGACCTACAAATTGAAGTAGCCCAAGCCTTAGCTGACCTAGTGGCCTCAGTCCGAGCAGATAAAGTTGTCCCCGCCGTCTTTGATGATGGGGTTGTCAAGGCTGTCACCCGTGCGGTGGAAAAATACGCAAGGAACCGCCAAGCATGACAGACCGGGTTCGAGATATTTTTTTAGCCAATCCAATTAGTAAGGCCCAGTGGCAGGACTTTTTGGTAGGTCATGGGATTACCACTTTTAATGAAAGTGAACTGACCCAGATTGATCAAACAATTGGCCTTTATGACGACCAAGGCGCCCTAGTTGGGACGGGGTCATTGGCTGGTCAAATTTTAAAGTACTTAGCGGTTGAAAAGGGTGGCGAGAATTCAGGCAGCCGGTTTAACCAATTAGTTTCAGAATTACAAAGCCGTCTGGCTCAGGCGGGCGACTTTCATTCCTTTGTGTTTACAAAGGCGAGTTACCAAGCAAGCTTTGAACAAGTCGGTTACCATTTACTGGCCCAAACTGACCAGGCGGTCGTCTTAGAACAGGGGAGCCCGAACGTTCAAGATTTTTTGGCGGGGTTGCCAAAACCTTCAGCTAGAGAAATCAATCAGGGTAGCTCGGTAGCTAGTTTGGTCTTAAATGCCAACCCTTTTACCAGGGGACACCGCTACTTAGTTGAACAGGCTGCTAAAGAAAACGACCTTGTTTATCTTTTTGTGGTTAGCCAGGATGTCTCCTTATTTTCGGCGGCTGACCGGTTGAATTTGGTTAAGGCTGGAACAGCAGACTTGAAGAATGTGGTCGTTGCTAGTGGTGGGCCTTATATGGTTTCTTACCTATCATTTCCGGCTTACTTTATTAAAGATCAAGACCAGACTGTCCAGTACCAAACCCAGTTGGATGCCGATTTGTTTAAAAAACAGATTGCCAAACCACTTGGGATTACCAGCCGGTATTTGGGAACGGAACCAAAATCTAAGACAACTAACCGCTATAACCAAACGTTAACGACTGTTTTGGAACCAGAGGTCCAGGTGAAAATTGTGAATCGGTTAGTCAGCCAAGAAAGTCAAAGGGCTGTTAGTGCCACTGATGTAAGAGAGGCGATTGGACAAGGAGATTTGGACCGGGTAAACGACCTGGTGCCTGAGACGACGTTGGCTTTTATCCAAAAACATTTTGAAGAATTGCAGAAAAAAGTTTTGAAAGGAAGTACAAACCATGGAAATTAAGCAAACGGCCTTAGCTGGTACGCTCGAATCTTCCGATGTACAAATTATGTTAACAAAGGGCAATAATGGGGTGACCTTTGACTTGGTTTCAGATGTGGCCAAGCAATTTGGCGACCAAATTAAGGCGACCATCCAAGCAGTGTTAAATGACTACCACATCGACCAAGTTCAGGTGAAAGTGGTCGACCAGGGCGCTTTGGACCCCGTTATTAAGGCCCGGGCCATTACGGCTTGCCAACGGGCTTTGAACTTGGCTGACACACCACAGTGGGAGGTGCTTTAATGGCAACAGCGGAACGGTTACGGCGGACAATGATGTTTGTGCCTGGTAATAACCCCGGCTTGATTAAGGATGCCGGGATTTACGGGGCTGATTCAATCATGTTTGACCTGGAAGACGCAGTTTCAATTACTGAAAAGGATTCTGCCCGGTACTTGGTCTATGAGGCACTCAACCATTTGGACTATGGCGATGCAGAGTTGGTTGTTCGAATCAACGGCTTGGACACGCCCTTTTACGAAAATGATATTAAGGCGATGGTGAAAGCTGGTATCGATGTGATCCGTTTACCAAAGGCTGAATCGGCTGATATGGTTCAAAAACTAGAAGGCTTAGTGGAACAAGCCGAAAAGGACTTCGATAAAGAAGTTGGTTCGACGCACTTGATGGCAGCCATTGAATCTGCTAAGGGTGTGGTCAACGCCTACCAAATTGCCTCAGCTTCTGACCGGATGATTGGGATTGCCTTATCAGCCGAAGACTATACAACGGATATGAAGACCCACCGCTACCCGGACGGCCAAGAACTGCTATACGCCCGCAACGTGATTTTACACGCTGCTCGAGCAGCAGGGATTGCGGCCTTTGACACGGTCTTTACGAATTTGGATGACGAGGAAGGCTTTACCCGCGAAACAAAGTTGGTCCACCAGCTCGGTTTTGACGGCAAGTCTGTCATTAACCCCCGGCAGATTCCACTGGTTAACGCTGTTTACCAGCCAAGTCAGGCGGAAATTTTAAACGCTCAAAACGTGATGGCAGCAATTGAAGCGGCCAAAAAGAAGGGGTCTGGTGTGATTGCGATGAATGGTCAAATGGTTGACCGTCCGGTAGTTCTCCGGGCAGAGCGAGTGATGAAGCTAGCCAAAGCCAACCACCTAGTCGATGAGGAGGGCAATTACCTTGAAAAATAAAGTGAAGCGCGAAATTCCAGACCAAATTTTGCAAGACTATGACTACCAAGGCTTCCAATCGGTTGACTTTGGTAATCCAGAAATTGACCGAGTAGCTCCAAAGGTGACGGCTCAAACTGGTCCTTCTAAGGTCGTGGAATCGATTGAAAAGGTTGTGAAAGAGACAGTGCAAGATGGGATGACGATTTCCTTCCACCACCACTTCCGTGAGGGGGACTTTGTCTTCAACGCCGTGATGCGGGCCATTATCGATGCCGGTTACCAAAACTTGTCGTTAGCACCTTCATCTTTGACGAACGTCATGAATGATATTGTCGTCGAGGCCATTCAAAAGGGAACGGTGACGAATATCACCTCTTCCGGGATGCGTGGAACTTTGGGAGATGCTATTTCTCACGGGGCGTTGAAGAACCCGGTGATTTTCCGGTCACATGGTAACCGGGCCCGAGCAATTGAAACCGGGGCAATCAAAATCGATGTGGCCTTTTTGGGGGTACCGAACGCCGATGAAATGGGTAACGCCAATGGAATGAATGGCGAAACTGCCTTTGGGTCGCTGGGTTATGCCTTGATGGATGCTCAGTATGCCGATAAGTTGGTCTTACTGACCGATGACTTGAAGCCTTATCCAAATACGCCGGCCTCAATCAAACAGACTCAGGTGGACTATGTGGTCAAAATGGATAAAGTCGGTGACCCGGATAAGATTGGCTCAGGGGCAACCCGGTTTACTAAAGACCCGAAGGAACTGCAGATTGCTAAGATGGTCAATACGGTCATTACCCATTCACCTTACTTTCAGGATGGCTTTTCTTTCCAAACCGGTTCTGGTGGAGCCGCTTTGGCGGTGACTCGATTCTTGCGGCGGTCGATGATTGAGCAAAAAATCAAGGCTTCATTTGCCCTTGGAGGAATTACTAAGCCAACGACTGACTTACTGGAAGAAGGTCTGGTTGATAAGGTGATGGACGTCCAAGACTTTGATAAGGGCGCTGCCTTTTCGATGAAGAAAAACCCGAACCAGCAAGAAATCGATGCTTCCTGGTATGCTGATGCTGCCAACAAGGGGGCAATGGTCGACAAGCTTGATGTCGCAATCTTATCAGCCCTTGAAATCGATACGGACTTTAATGTTAATGTCATGTCGGGATCGGATGGCGTTATCCGTGGCGCCATTGGTGGACACCAGGATGCAGCCACTGCCAAATTAACGATTATCTCGGCCCCATTAGTTCGGGGCCGGATTGCAACGGTTGTGCCAAAGGTAACCACTGTGATTACACCGGGTGATTCCATTGACGTCTTGGTGACTGAAGTTGGGATTGCGGTTAATTCAAAGCGGACGGACTTGGTTGATTTGCTGAAGAAGGTTCCAGGATTACCAATTTACTCAATTGAAGAATTGCAGCACCGAGCTGAAAAATTGGTTGGTACACCAAAGCCACTGGAATTTACGGACCGAGTCGTGGCATTGGCGGAGTACCGCGATGGGACTTTAATCGACGTTATTAAGGAAGTCAAAGACTAGGTTTTGAAACGCAAAAGACGGGCAATTCCGTCTTTTTTGTTTAGAAAAGATACTTTCAAAAGCTCAGCTTTGGTACACTAAAGAAAATAAACGAATGGTAGAAAAATGCTAGCAGACTTATTACAGGGCGGACAAAAGGTTGACTTAGACCAAGTCTTGGCTAACCGGGAATGGCGGGCTAACTTGCAAGGCCAGTTGGAAAACCGCTATGCAAAAGCGACGATTGTCGCAGTGAAATTAAATATTCCTGGCGATATTAAGAATTCACCTGCAATCCAGCAAATTTTTCGAGCGGGCTGGCAGGAATTAAAGGCTCGGTTGAATTTGGCAGGTCAAAGCCCTGAAAAAATCTCCTTAGAGTTCGAACGGTCAACCGGTCCTGAAGGCTTTTTGGTCCTTTCGGCTGATCAGGGTGCGGTCAAAGAACTAACGATTGGCTTGGAAGATGATTTCTTCCTTGGACGACTCTTTGATTGCGATGTGATGCAAAAGGCTGGGGAAGGCTACCAGCTTTCCCGCCAAGACTTGGGTTATCCTACCCGGCAGTGCTTAGTTTGTGACCGTCCTGCTAAAGCCTGTGCTAAGGAAGGCCGGCACCAACAGATTGAAGTCTTACAAGCGGTGGCTGGCCTGTACCAGGCTTATTTTGTAACCGACCCGGTTTTACCAGCCCGGGTAATTGAAGACCTAGCTGACTTAGCGGTTTATTCCGCCATTACCGAGGCCAACCTGGCACCAAAACCTGGCCTGGTTGACCCGGTTACCCCTGGGGCCCACCGGGATATGACGGTCGAAACTTTAACGGCCTCCGCCTTGGCTTTGCGGCCCTACTTTATCGAAGTCACCCAAGCAGGCCGTGCTTTTAACGGGGGAAAACTAACAGATTTGTTTGGAATTATCCGCCCCTTGGGAGTCCAGGCTGAAAAACGAATGTTTGCTGTTACTGACGGGGTCAACACCCATAAGGGAATGGTCTTTACGATGGGGATTTTATTGGCGGCTTACGGCTACCTGACTAAAAATGGTCAATCGATTAAAGTGAGTGACTTGCAAGTAACCATTCAGAAAATGACCGCTGACCTTCTAGACGACTTCGACCAAGAAAATACTGACCAAGGCCAAACCGCCGGGCAAGACCAATATAACCGGTTCAAATTAACAGGCGTTCGTGGTGAGGCAGTCGCAGGGGTGCCAGCCCTATTCCAAGTTGGCTTACCAACCCTGCAAAAGGAGCAGGGGACCCAAACCAATCGCCTCTTAGATACCTTGATGGCTCTTGGTAAAAATATCCAAGATTCAACCTTGATTAAGCGAGCAGGTAACTTGGAAGTGCTCGCCTGGTTTCAAGAAAAGGTCCAATCTTTTGAAAAGTTGGGCGGTGCCAAGACGAAAGCGGGTCGGCAATTCTTAGTTGATTTAGACCAAGAAATGACTGCTAAAAACTTGAGTATTGGTGGTGCTGCCGATTACTTAATTCTCACAATTTTCTTGGGTAAAATGACCGGGCTGATTTGAACAGATAGATTGATATTAAAGGAGCAAAAATGGCAACTTTTCAAACAAGTGATGGGGTGACCATCGCTTATACTGATCGACCAGCCAACCGGACTGGTGGTCCAACAATTCTCTTGGTTGCTGGCTTTTCTGGTATCCAAGCCGAATGGTCTTACCAAGTTCCAGGACTGTTAGACCGGGGCTTTCGGGTGGTCACGATGGACTGGCGGTCACACGGCCAGTCAGAACGAACAGATAAGAACCTCCGGGTAACTCGGTTAGCAGCGGACTTGCACGAACTCATTATCCGATTAGACTTGCAAGACTTGATCTTAGTCGGCCATTCGATGGGTGGGTCAACTATTTGGGCTTACTTATCGCTTTTTGGCCAAGACCGGCTGAAAAAATTGGTGATTGTGGATGAAAGCCCAAAGCTCTTAAATGACGACCGGTGGACAGCCGGTATCCGTAATTTGACTTGGGAGACCTTCCACCAAGTGGCACCAGACTTCATCCACCACCGGCTAACGGCTAGCCCGGTTGCCGAAGATTTCAAGGCGGAACTGAAAAAGGATAAGGTTAAAAATCCCTTTAACTTTGACTTGGCTTACCCACTTTTAGTTGACCACCTCTTGTCCGACTGGCGGCAAAACTTGGCTGACTGTACCTTACCCACCTTGTTTGTAGCTGGTGGCGCTTCGCCGTTGTGCAAAATCGGCTACTATCAGGACTTTTCCAACTTACTAAATGATCAATCAGACCTAATTGTTATACAAAAGGCTGGTCATTTGCCTCATTTGGAATTACCAGAAGGATTTAATCAATCGTTTTTTAAATTTATTAGTTAAATTACTAATTTTCTGTGTTAAAATAATTGTAGTGAAATAATGCACAATTTATTTAATGCAGGAGATTGTAGATGCGTAAGAAAACGAAACCCAAGTTGGGTCTTAGTTTCTTTTCGAATTTCGAAAGCAAGCTAAGAATTGTTGGCATTGGCGGGGGAGCCTTTTCGGTGATGGCCTTGGTCCTCGTCTTAGTTGTGGGTTTGAATATTTTGCCCGATAATATGGCCGGGGCCATCTTAGTGATGGGACTCCTTGGCGGTTTGCTCTACTACTTAGGGGCCAACCTGCCGGTCGTGAAAACTTACTTAGGCGGCGGTTCCGTCTTTACCACGGTTGGAGCGGCGTTGTTAGTGACTGCTGGGCTGGTACCGGCTAGCACGGTTAGCACAGTCAAACACTTTTTGTCTGGCAGTAACTTTTTAGAGTTTTACATCGTTTCTTTGATTGTTTCGGCGATTTTAAAGATGGACCGGGGACTGTTGTTAAAATCAACGGTCCGGTTCTTGCCGGTAGCCTTTTTGACCATGGCAGTCACTTTTGTAGTGGTGGGCTTGGTTGGTGAACTCCTCGGGATTGGCTTTGGCCATACAGCACTCTTTATCGCCTTTCCGATGATGGCCGGTGGAGTTGGAGCCGGCATTGTCCCGCTCTCGACAATCTATAGTCCGGTGCTCGGACAGCCGGCGGGAACCATTCTTTCCCAGCTTTTTCCACCATTAGTCCTATCCAACCTGTTGGCGATTATCTTGGCTGGCTTAATCGTTAAAAATACTAGCAAATCGAAGTGGAATGGTCAGGGATCCTTGCTCAGACAAGGTAAAGTTACCCAGGACCAAGCTGGTCAGACGAAGGACCAAGTATTCCAGTCCAACCGCTTGTTAGTTGGAATGCTAGTTTCTCTTAGTTTTTACATGGTGGGGCTTTTAGGCCACTACCTCGTTCCAGCCATCAATTCCTTTGCCTGCTTGATCTTAGTTGCCGTCTTAGCTAAGGCCTTTAACCTGGTACCAGCATATTATGAAGAGGCAGCGGTGACCTTTGGTCAATTAATTGTCCAAACGATGACTAAGGCTCTCCTGGCTGGTGTTGGTCTAGCCTTATTAGACCTCAGTGCTCTAATGGCGACATTAACCTGGCAACTGACGGTCTGTGTCCTGGTCTCGGTAACTTCGATGACCTTGGTCGCGGGTTACCTAGGAAAGGTCTTTGGCCTCTACCCGGTTGAAGCAGCCGTGACCGCTGGTTTGGTTAACAATTCGATGGGTGGGACTGGTAATGTGGCCGTCTTGTCAGCAGCTGATCGGATGAACCTAATTGCCTTTGCCCAGATGGGCAACCGGATTGGTGGCGCCATTATTTTAGTGGTAGCAGGCTTTTCAATTTTTTTTCTTATATTAGAATAAAACGGAGTAAGCAAGAATATTGCTTACTTTTTTCTTTGCAAAGGACTTACAGATAAAATAAAAATAAAAAAGCTGGCATTTATTGTTTGCTTTTTTTGGCATTGGTGTTACAATACTAAAGTTGCTTTGCAAAAAGGAGATAATAATGTCTGAAGATACACAGGCGTCACAAAACGCCGGATTCTTTTCAAAGATTGAAGAAAAACTCCAAGTGACAGGTCTAGGAGGGGTAGCATTTTTCTTGATGCTCTTACTCTTGGTTGCCATCTTGAGCTTGAATGCGTTGCCAAATAACATTGCTGGTGCAATGTTTGCTTTGGTTATCCTTGGAGGAGTTTTCTTCTTCGTAGGAAATAACACGCCAATTCTTAAGTCTTACCTAGGTGGGGGTTCTGCCCTTGCCGTTGTTGCTGGATCAGCATTGACTGCCATGGGCGTTGTCCCAGCACCTGCTGTTACTAGCATCCGGACTTTCATTTCAAACGATAACTTCTTGGAATTCTACATCGTGGCTTTGATTTGCTCAGCCATCTTGAAGATGGACCGGGACTTGTTGTTGAAGTCAGCTGTTCGTTTCTTGCCAGTTGCTTTTGGTGCCATGATCATTTCATTTATCGTGGTTTCATTGGTTGGTATGGGACTTGGATTCTCATTCAAGCACGCCGCTTTGTACGTGGCCTTCCCAATGATGGCTGGTGGAATTGGGGCCGGAATCGTGCCACTTTCTGCTAGTTATGCTTCAGCCCTTCACCAATCAGCCGGAAACATTTTGAACGAATTGTTCCCAGCTGTTGTTATCGCTAACTTGTTGGCCATCATCGGCTCATCATTGTTGGTTAAGTTCACCACTAAGTCAAAGATGAACGGTCAAGGTGAATTGTTGAAGAACACTGAAGGAATGGAAATCAAGGAATACAAGGCACCTGCCATGAACAACCGTCAATTGTTGAACGGTATGATGGTTGCTTTGTCATTTTACATCATGGGAACGATGTTGAACCATTTTGTTCCTAAGATCAACGCCTTTGCTTTCATGATCTTGTTGGTTATCTTGGCTAAGGCCTTCAACTTGGTTCCTAAGTTCTACGAAGATTCAGCTGCTATGTTTGGTGGTATGATTACTTCAGCTACTACGCCTGCTTTGTTGGCTGGTATCGGACTTGCCCTTGTTGATATGAACAAGTTGCTCCAAACTGTCACATGGCAGTTGGTTGTCTGCTCACTTGTTTCTGTTATTACGATCGGTATTGCTGGTGGTTTGCTTGGTAAGCTCTTTGGCTTGTACCCAGTTGAATCAGCGGTTTCAGCCGGTATGATTAACAACTCAATGGGTGGAACTGGTAACGTTGCTGTTTTGTCAGCTTCTAACCGGATGGGCTTGATTGCCTTTGCCCAAATGGGTAACCGAATCGGTGGTGCGATTATCTTGATTCTTGGTGGAATCTTGATCACTGTTATCCACTAATTCAAAAATTAAATTTTGCTTTGTTGGCGCTCTCAGAAATGGGGGCGTTTTTGTTGTCTAAGAACTGGTGTCATCGAGGCCAAATTCTTTGACAAAAAGGTCAATCCTCCTTTATAATTTTAGGTAGCATAGTATTGGGTGAAAGTGCGGACAAATAACTTGTCCAAGACCAAGGAGGGGTATGGCAGAGCGGATTCCACAAAGTCTAATCGATGAAGTCCGAGCCAAGACCAACTTGGTCGACTTAGTCCAAGAATATACCCAACTGGTCAAGCGGGGCCGGGAGTGGAATGGGTCTTGTCCCTTTCACGAAGACCGGCGCCCGTCACTGTTCGTCGATGACAAGAAACAGGTCTTTCACTGTTTTTCTTGTGGCCGGTCTGGGACCGCTTTTTCATTTATCATGGAAAAAGAGGGCTATACTTATCCAGAAGCAGTTTTGGCCTTGGCAGAAAGCCTGAATATTACTGGTTTAGACCAGTACCAGGGGCAACCATCGGCCCGCCAGGAAAAGTTCCAAGCAATCTTTGACTTGTATAGTGATGCTGAGCGGCTTTACACCCACATCCTATTAAACACGGTGGCGGGGGAGCAGGCCTTAGAATACTTGCACAATGACCGTCAACTCGATGATGAGACGATTAAGAAGTATGGCTTGGGCTTTGTTCCTAGTAATAACATCTTGTTATCCTATGCCAAGGACCACAACCTAAGTGACCAGCTCTTACAAGATAGTCAGCTTTTTATCGAACAAGATGGTGAAATCAGTCGGGACCGGTTTAATAACCGGGTTGTTTGGCCGATTAAAGATGAACGAGGACAGACCCGAGGCTTTTCTGGCCGGTCACTTGATCCGGATAATCCGGCCAAGTACATGAATTCGCCAGAAAGCGAGTTTTTCAACAAGGGACACTTGCTTTATAACTTCGACCAGGCGAAACCGGCCATTCGGGCTGGTCAGCCCGCGATGATTTTTGAAGGCTTTATGGATGTGATCTCGGCGGCGATGGCTGGTGCCACTGGAGCTGTTGCAACGATGGGAACCGCTCTAACCGAGAACCATGTCCAGCAATTAGCCAAGCTAACCGACCGGATTTTACTAGTTTACGATGGTGATGCCGCTGGGCAAAAGGCCGCAAAGCGGTCGATTCCACTAATCCGCCACCAGGCCCCCCAAGTTGAAATTGGGGTGATTTCCTTAGCGGATAACCGTGACCCCGATGAGGTTCGTCGCGAACAGGGGCTGGACGTCTTGAAGCAGGACTTAGACCAGGGGATTTTAACCCCAACGGAGTTCTTAATTCAGGCTGCTAAGAATGGCAAAAACCTGCAAAATCAGTCCCAGTACCTCGACTTCTTAAACGAAGTTTGGCCAATCTTGGACCAGGCCCGGCCGGTTGAACAAGACCACTTCTTGAAGCGGTTTAGCGAAGACTATGACTCTGACTTGGCTGCCTTAAAGGCCGAATTTTCGGATTACCAGCAAAGCCACCAGGGACAGCCGGCTGGCCAAGATTTTGACCAGGACTTTGGTGGTCCGGTTGGCTTTGACCCAGGACCAGTACAAGTTGCACCGAATTATCAGGTCAACCAAAGCTCAGCCGAGTTAGCAGACCACCTTGGTTCTGATACTTCTCAGGTTGAAAAAGCAGAGCAGGGCTTGCTGATGGCGATGATTAAGTCACCGGCGATGCTCGACTATGTCAAAGGCAAGCCAAACTTTGCCTTTGTTCACCCGGAGTACCAGCTTTTGATGATGTTGGTCGAAGCTTACCTTGGTCAAAACCAAGGAAACTTCCAACTGGCAGCTTTCTTAGACTTTGTTAATAAGCCAGAATTGAACCAAAAAATGATGGCAATTGACCGAGAATTTGGTACACTAGAAGTCCAGCAAGATGCCGTTAACGATTACTTGCAGGTAATCTTAGAAGACGCACCCTACCAGAGTAAAATTGACCAACTTAACCAAAAAATCAGTTTGGCTAAGGCCCAACATGATGACCAGTCTTTAATTCAATTGACGACTGAGTTGATTAATTTGAAGAAAGAACATTCCCAAAATAGGAGATAAAATGGCAAAAATTTCAAGTTCAAGTAAAATTTCTGAAATTAAAGCTTACCTTGATGAGCAAAACATTGCTTACCATGGTCGGGCTCGCAAGGCTGAATTGTTGGCTTTGGCTGAAGGCAAAACGCCCGAAGAAGCAGCTGAAA
This sequence comes from Fructobacillus sp. ChS1-6f1-1-27, assembly GCF_059579415.1. Lineage (NCBI taxonomy): Bacteria > Bacillati > Bacillota > Bacilli > Lactobacillales > Lactobacillaceae > Fructobacillus > Fructobacillus sp. ChS1-6f1-1-27. The sequence goes on from NZ_JCAOER010000001.1 coordinate 115,515, forward strand.
TTGCCAAGCAACCTGTTAAAAAGCCAGCGAAGAAGTCTGGCCCAATTAAGTCAGCTGCCTATGATAAGGCTGTCCGCGAATTAATCAAGGACTTTAAAAAGGCTGGCCAAATTAAATATTCTGAATTGTCTGAAAAAATTGCAGAACCATTCCGTTTGGATACTGAAAACATCGAACGGTTGATGGAAAAGGTGGAAGATGCCGGAATCTCAATCGTTGACGAATCTGGTGAACCAGCTCCTGAAGTTTTGAAGGCTAAGCAAAACAAGCCTTCTAAGGAAGAATTGGATAACGCTGAAGATACTGCTGGCATTAAGATTAATGACCCCGTCCGGATGTACTTGAAGGAAATCGGTCGTGTTAACCTTTTGAAGGGTGACGAAGAAATCGAAATTTCAAAGCGGATTGAAGCTGGTGATGAAGAAGCCAAGCAAGAATTGGCGGAAGCCAACTTGCGTTTGGTCGTTTCAATTGCCAAGCGCTATGTCGGCCGTGGCATGCAGTTCTTGGATTTGATCCAAGAAGGAAACATGGGCTTGATGAAGGCCGTTGATAAGTTTGACTACACCAAGGGATTTAAGTTCTCAACTTATGCAACTTGGTGGATTCGTCAGGCGATTACACGTGCGATTGCTGATCAAGCCCGGACTATCCGTGTCCCAGTCCACATGGTCGAAACAATTAACAAGTTGATTCGAATCCAACGGCAGTTGCTCCAGGACTTGGGCCGTGAACCAATCCCTGAAGAAATTGGGGCTGAAATGGATTTGACGGCTGAAAAGGTCCGTGAAATCTTGAAGATTGCTCAAGAACCAGTTTCTTTGGAAACACCAATTGGTGAAGAAGATGACTCACACTTGGGTGACTTTATCGAAGATAACGAAGCCATCTCACCAGCCGACTCAGCGGCCTATGAAATGCTTCGTGACCAACTCGAATCCGTCTTGGATACGTTGACTGACCGGGAAGAAAACGTTTTGCGTTTGCGCTTTGGTCTTGAAGACGGCAAGACGCGGACTTTGGAAGAAGTTGGTCGGGTCTTTGGGGTTACCCGTGAACGGATTCGTCAAATCGAAGCGAAAGCCTTGCGTAAGCTCCGCCACCCATCACGGTCAAAGCACTTGAAGGACTTTATGGATGAAGGCTGAGCCGACTCCATGGTCTGGTGTAAGCCAATTTAATTTGCACCACTAATTTTCCGGTTTAAGCCGGAATTTTTTATGTTTGCTAAAAGCAAAAAGGCTTTTAAGTAGGCACCATTTTAATCAAAAAGCGGTTCATCAACCATCCCGCTTTAACAAAACTAGGAGTACTCATGAATAATATTGAAAATAGCCGGGCATCAAAGGCCCAAAACTTGACCTTAACGGCAGTAGTGGCTGCCTTGTATGCCGTTATCACGATGATGGTGGCACCGATTGGCTTTGGCCCCGTTCAACTCCGGTTGTCAGAAGGGTTAAACCACTTGGCCGCTTGGAACAAGCGCTATGTGGTCGCTTTGGGACTTGGGGTTTTAATTGCCAACCTAATTTCACCATTGGGTTGGATTGACTGGGTCTTTGGAACTTTGGGAACGATGATTATGACCGCGATTACCTACCTGTTAACTCGCAAGGTTAAAAGTCCACTCATCAAGATCATCATTTCTTCAGTGGTTGTTTTGACGATTGGAATGGCCATTTTGGCAGCGGAATTCACCTTTGCCTTTGCCATTCACGCCCATGGATCCTTCGCCCCTGATCACCCGGCTTCGCTTTTGGCTAATTTTGGTGCTTATTATGTCTCACTAGTGCCAGGTGAATTCGTTTCACTTTTGGTAGGTGGCCTCGTTGTTTACGCCTTGGCCAAGGTTTTGGACTTAAGTAAGTAAGATGATTGAACAAGACTATCACAATCAACGTGTTTTAATAACCGGTGCCGCTTCAGGCATCGGTTTTTGTCAAATGCAGGCCTATCTCGCAGCCGGTGCAGAAGTCTTAGCCGTTGACCAGGCTATTATTGACTACCAAGATAAAAACCTGACGACCATGATCGTTGACTTAGCCGACCAGGAGGCCTTGACGGCCTTGGCGGCTAAAGTGGGAGACTTGCCCGCCTTTGATATCTTTTTGAGCACAGCCGGGATCTTAGACGGGTTTCAACCGCTGTTAGAAGAATCAGTTGAAGAAATTAATCAGGTCTTAGCTACTAACTTGCAGCCAGCCATTATTTTGACTAAAGCCCTGTTGCCAAAGATGGTTGCTGCCGGTGGCGGTAAAATTGTCTACATGGCTTCATTAGCCGGCCTCCAGGCCGGTGGCGGGGGTGCTGCCTATACAGTCGCTAAACATGGTCTGGTTGGTTTGACCAAGCAGGTTGCCTTTGACTATTCCAAGGATAATATCCAGGTCAATGCGATTGCACCAGGAGCCATCCAAACGCCGATGAATGCTGCTGACTTTGAAAACGGTGGCGAAATGGCCGCTCAGGTGGCGGTCCAAACCCCAGTCAAGCGCTGGGCGAAACCAGAAGAAGTTGCGGATTTGACGATGTATTTGACGAGTCCACAGGCCACTTATTTAGCTGGAACGGTGGTCCCAATTGATGGCGGCTGGTCATTAGGTCACTAAAAATTAATTTGTTAAATTTAGCCCATTCGTTTGAAACGGATGGGCTGTTTGTTTTAAACTAGACCTAGTCGAAAGAAAAGGAAGGATTGTTTGATGGAAAATAAGATTTTGCAAGAAACAACAACGCTCGCTAACGGAGTAGAGATGCCTGTCTTTGGCCTGGGAGTCTGGAAGTCATCGAACAAGGAAGCGGCTGAATCCGTCCAAACTGCTATTAAAAACGGTTATCGCTTAATTGACACTGCCAAGCAATATGGTAATCAAACCGGGGTGGGTTATGGTATCCAACAGGCTTTGAAGGATAACAATTTAAACCGTAAGGACCTCTTTATTACCACTAAGATTTTTAACGGTGACCAGGGTTATGATTCGACTTTGACTGCTTTTGAAGAACAACTAAAGGAACTTCGTTTAACTTATTTGGACTTGATTTTGGTCCACTGGCCTGTGGATGGCAAGTATGTTGATACTTGGCACGCTTTGGAAAAGTTGTACCACGAGGGGAAGGTCCGGGCAATTGGAATTTCAAACTTTAACCAAGAAAAAATTGAAGAAATCTTGGCTGAAGGAACGGTGATGCCACAAGTTAACCAGATGGAATTTAACCCCTTGGTCCAAGAAGCTGACCTCTTCCCATACATGAACGGGATTGGGATGGCAATGGAAGCCTGGGGACCTCTTGGCGGTGGGGAAGCCTTGTCAAATAAGGCTATCCAAAAGATTGCGGATGCCCACCAAAAGTCGACTGCTCAAGTAATTTTGCGCTTTGACTACCAAATGGGTGCCATCACGATTCCAAAGTCAGCCCATGAAGAACGAATCGTTGCGAACAGCCAAATTGACGACTTTGCTTTAACTGATGAAGAGATGAACGCTATCAAGGATTTGAACCAGGAAAAGCGCAGTATCTGGTACCCAGCCTTTGCCTGGCACAAGGGTAGTGAAGAAACTGGTGTTAAAGACGAAGTTTCAGCCTGGGATGACGTTAGCGAATATATGCTAAAAGAAGTCCGCTGATTTAAAAGGGAGGCGCGATGGATCGACAGAAGTACATTGAAGCCTTAAAATACGAGTCAGCTGATATGGTGATGGGGTCGATTATGTCGGAGGTTGGTTTTCCAACTATCCCTAAGATTGGTGATGCCTGTGACATTGCCAACCAAACGGATAACCGTCACGACTTGGACCTGATTGACCGCTACCAGCCGATGTTTTATAACTATGAAGACCACCGGTTGGTCAACCGCCAAGATGTTTTGGAGTTGCTTGACCGATTGGTTCAGTTATCATAAAGAAAAACCGCTACTAAAAATGCTAGTAGCGGTTTTTCTGTTCTTCTTTAAAGTTGGTTCAGTGAGTTTTGTAGGGCTGGGCTATAGATTTTTGGCGTTTGGGCCAAGTCAGCTACCTTTTTTGCCCCAAGGGCAGTCATTAACATTGGCAAGGCCTGCTGCCAACTGTGGACTTCCTTTTCCAAACCGGTAATCCCACTCTCCATTAAGACTTGAAGGAAGTGACCGGCAGAGGAGGTCATGTCAGCCCCTAAGGCCAAGGCGGTTACGACATCATTGACGGATTGGATGCCACCTGTGGCAATGACTTTAGGCTTTGACCGGTTTAGAGATGGACTATTGATGAGGCCGGCTGTTTCAGCAGCTAGTAAGGCTTCCACCGTACTTAAGCCAAAGTGCGAAAGGTCGAGTGAATTTTCTTGGTCCCGGTCCCGTCGTTGTTCGATTTGGGCAAAGTTAGTCCCGTTACCACCACCAAGGTTAATGGCGGCTGGCTTTAGTTCGGCAATTTGCTGAACCAAGTCTGGTCCCATGCCAAAACCAACTTCTTTGATTATCACTGGGACTGGGCTTTTAGCAATCACGGTCGCTAAGTTATCGAGCCAGTAAAACTTACGGTCACCTTCGGCCATGGCTAGTTCCTGTCCAACGTTAATATGAAGCTCAATCGCGTTGGCCTCAATCATGTCAACGGCATCACGGACGTTTTCGATTGGGTGGTCGGCACCCAGGTTAGCAAACAAAAAGCCGTTGGGGTGGTTTTGGCGGACAACCCGGTAAGAATCAGCCAGGCTAGCGTCCTTTAAGGCAACTGACTGTGAGCCAACTGCCATGGCTAGGTTGGTCTTAGCAGCGACCAGGGCCAAGCTGGCATTGACCTTCTTACCCGAATCAGACCCGCCGGTCATCGCTTCAAAGTAAAAGGGCCAGTCAAAGTGTTCACCCAAGGCCATAACGCCAGTGTCGACTTCGTCAACTGCCAGGTCCTTGAGTGCCCCTGGGACAAAGCGAACGTCTTGGAAACCGGGCCCAACTTGCAGGTTTTCCTGGTCTTTCCAAAACTTAGTTGCCAAGGATAAATGTTCATTTTTACGGTTTGAGTGTTGGTCGGACATTTTTTCTTCCTGCTTTTAGTTTTACATAGTTAGTCAGTTAAGATTTTTGGGGTTAAGAGCGTCAGACCAGCTTGTGCTAACCGGTCGGTTAATGCCTCTTTTTCTGCCTGGTTTTGCCAAATTACATAGCCATTGTCACCAAAACCGGCGCCAGAAACCTTGCCGGCTAGGCCAAGAATTGCTAAAACCTTTAGGTATTGACCTAAGCTGGTTGTTAAGTAGCCAGCGGGGAGGGTTTTAGCTAAGAGGTCTTGGTTGGCCTGGATGGCTTGGCGAAGTGCCCGGTAGTTTTGGTTGGTTAGGGCTTGCTTGGCAGCCTGGACAATTTTACTGGACTGAGTGATGAAGTCGGTCGTGATTGCTCCCTTGGCCAAGGCCTTTTTTGTTGAGGCTGGTTCAAAGGTTGGGATAACCCCAAAGGACCAGTCAGTCGGCCAGTCAATTGGTTCGACCTTCAGCCCATCCCAATTTAGTTGGTCAAAGTCAGCGACAGCCAAAACTTGAGGTTGGTCAGATTTTTGGAGCCAGGCCGGTGCTTGGTAGTAGATGATACCAGCAAAGGTAGCAGAAGCAAGGTCGCCTAATGACCCAGACCCTTGAATTAAATAGTGGGTAAAGGCAGCCTGCTTGAAGAGGTCTAGCAAACTGTCTTTTGTTTCAAAGTAAGTAGCAAGGCCCTTGATTACGGCAACGGTTACAGCTGCCGATGAACCAAGGCCAAGTTTTTTACCGTCGACTTCCATCTTAGACTGGATTGTGACCCTGGTGGCAGGGTACTCGCCTAAGTTCAAGTCCTCGTGGTTGCGGTAAAAGAGGGTCGCAGCTGCTTGGACAAAGGACCAGTCCGTTTGAAAGCTTAGGCCTTCTTGGTTAAAAAGTGCTGGCAGGTCCTCCCAATTTAATACAAAAGTACTATCCAATGTATCAGAAATAAAGGCAACCTGGCCAAGGGGACCCGCTGGGTCCTTTACGAGTTCGATGGTTAATCCTTGGTCAATGGCAGCCAATAAGGCCCCTTGTCCTGGAGTTGTGACTGCGTATTCGCCGGCTAAAAAGAGCTTGCCTGGGATTGTCAGAGCCGTTTTCTTCAAAAAGTTATTCCTCGATATATGAAATACCAGGACCAGGTGTGGCTGTTTCTAAGCGAAGCTTTGGAAACTTTTCGGCCAACTTGTCTGAAATTGTCTGGGCCTGGTCCTGGGTGGTGATGATTTTAACGTTTGGGCCAGCATCAAGCGTGGCATAAGCGGTTAAGCCAACTTGTCTGAGTTCCTTGACGTAGGCAAGGACGTCTTTTGTGAGCCTAGTAAAGTAAGTAAACCGCCGGTCTTTGGCGGTGATGTTTAATTCATGCATCGACAAGGCGTTATCTTCTGCGATGGCACCGATGGTATCGATATCACCGGCTTTGATGGCGGCCTGCATTTGGTCAAATTGGTCTTTCGACTTTTCTACCCAAGCTTGGTAGCCGGGGGCGGTCATGGCCCGTTGCATCCCATCAGAAGAAGAAACCTTCTTGGTGGTGCCAGCGACTTCACAGACGACCAAAGCGATTGGTAGGTCTTGGGCAAAGTCTAAGGATTCAGCGTAAGACGAGTCATTATCTTGACCGGCGTGCCAGACAGCAAAGCCAGGGAAAAATGACCGGGTAGCAGAACCAGACCCGCGGCGGGCCAACTTCGACATTTCTTTTTCAGATAGGTCCCAGTCGTTGTATTTGGCAACAGCAGCAGTTAAAGCTGCAAATGATGAGGCAGATGAAGCCAAACCAGCAGAGGTTGGGACATCGTTTTTTGAAATTACGTTCAATGGTGGAAAGTCGCCAACTTCAGTCCGCAAAAAGTCTAAGTACTTGTGGATTCGATCAGGATTTTGCATCATATTGTTGATCAAGAGGGTGTCATCTTGGCCCTCTGTGACCGTTGTGGTGGTGAAAAACTCATCCAAAGTCAAAGACAACGATGAAGTCGTTGGTAGACTAAGGTCTAAGTCCTTTTTCCCCCAATACTTGATGAGGGCAATATTTGTATGGGCTCTGGCAGTACTGGTTTTATCGTTCACTGGCTGATTCCTTTAATTCGTTTATTATGATTTGTTAGCAGCTTTTAGTGGTTCAATCCAAGTTTCCTTGGCCCCGGCTGCTTTCAACTGTTTCGCGATGGCTTTGGCATCGTTACTATTTTTGGCTAAGGCTAACATCGCGCCACCAATCCCAGACCCGGTCAGTTTAGCACCTAAGGCCCCGGCTTCCAAAGCAGCATTCACTAAGCGGTCGAGCTTGGGGTGGGAGACTTGGATTTGCTGGAGGTCGTGGTGGGCCTTGGTAAAGAGTTCACCGAGCTTTTCGGGATTATTGGCGACCAATGAGTCTTTGACCTGGTAGGCGAGTTCACCAAGGTGGGTGATGGCCTGCCAAGTAGGCTCGTAGTTGGTTTTCAGTTGTTCTTTGACAATGTTAACGGCTCGCATTGTTTGACCGCGAACCCCAGTATCGGCTAAGACCAAAGTGGCTTCTAAGCCAGTCGCAAAGGTTTGCAACTGCTGGTCTTGGAACCAAACGGGCTGGTCTGATGAGACCGTTACCGCATCGATTCCTGAAGGCGACCCATGCGAAATATTTTCTGACAAGTCAGTATAATGCTGCAAGGTGGCATGGTCTAACTTCTGGTCTTGCCAGTCATAAAAGGCCCGAATAATGGCAGTTGCTAAGGCAGCAGAAGCGCCGAACCCCCGTTCTTGAGGGATGGCTGAGGTGACCTTTAATAGGAAAGACCGGTCCGCTTGGTCAAAGTCGGCTAATAAGGCAACTAAGAGTTGGCGGACACCCTCTAGGTCAGCACCAAGTTCTGATAGGTCATAGGCTTCTTCAGTTAAAATAATTGTTTGACCGCTGTCGATTTCTTGAAACTTGGCTTGAATGGTCAAGTTCAACAGGGGAATCGCAACGGCAGGTTGCTTGTAAACGACCGCGTGGTCGCCAATGAGAATGGCTTTAGCATGTGATTGGCCAAAACCGACGTGATGATTTTCCATATAAATGACTCCAATAACTGCTAATATTGTACCGCACTGGAGTAAGTAGTGTAAAATAATAAGGTGAGCTCATGATTAAAATTTTAATTACTGAGCAAATTTTCTTTGAAAGGAGTCCTGATGAAAAAATCAGCCGCCTTTGTAATCGTTGATTTGGAAACGACCAACCCCTCTGTGGAGAAGGGCGGCCGGATTATCCAAATCGGGATGACCTTCGTTAAAAATAAAAAAATTGTGAACCACTTTGATTCCTTTGTGAACCCCGCTCAGGTAATCGATAAGAAAATTCAGCAGTTAACCCACATCACCGCTAAAGATGTCAAAGATGCCCCTTTCTTTGAAGAAATTGCACCACTTTTGCAGTCGATGTTAAAGGGGCAAGTCTTTGTCGCTCACAACGTCAACTTTGACTTGCCATACTTAAACGCCGAGTTTGAACGGGTGGGGATGACACCGATGGATTTGACTGCGATTGACACTGTTCAATTGGCCCAAATCTTGTACCCAACGGCACCGGGTTACCGTCTGTCTGACTTAACCAACTACTTGGATTTGCCGTTAGTCCAAGCTCACCGTGCTAACGCCGACGCCGAGGCTACCGCCCACCTGCTCTTAGCACTCTGGCAAAAGGCTCAAGACCTACCAAAAGAAACTAAGAAGGACTTACTTTCCATTGACTGGAACTTGCTTCGACAAAGTCAAGACTTCTTGAAGATGGCGATTAAGGACCGGGCCTTTCATTTGGATGGTCGGTTAAAAAACCAGGGGCCTGGACAAAAAGACCACCGCTTTGAAATCATTGACCGAACCGATTCAGAGCAAAAGACTGGTCACCAGGCTGTCTATCCGGAGAGCTTTGCCGATAAAAAGGAAGCCTTTCAAAGGGCCTTAACGCTTTCTTTTGATGAGGGGCAGACAATGGATGCGGTTAACCAGTTTTTGGCTAAACGGCGCCGGATTGTCTTGGACCTCAAGACGCCGGCCAGGGTTCATAAAACAACGGCCTACTTGCTGCCGATGTTTTATCAAAAGCCGGGCCAGCAAAAAATTATTTTGGCTAATGATTACCAAGTCTTGTTGCACCAAGAACAAGTACTGCAAGACTTGAAAAATAAGTTGGCCCTACCAACCGTTAAAGTTGGTAAAGTTTTGTCACCTAAGGATTACTTGGATGAAGACCGGTTTAAAGACCTACTGAAAAAAGTCCAAAAAGAGGGTGGCCATTTCTGGCAGGCTCGGATGATTGTTTGGTACGGCGAAAGCCAGGAAAAGATTTTGGCCGAATTACCAAAGGGCGTTTACTACCAGGCCGAATTAGCCGGTCTTGGTAGTGACCAAGCTGGCTCATACTTTCAGCAAGCAGAGGAGGCGGCCAAAGAGGCGGAAATCGTCTTAACGACGGCCAAGGACTTTTTCTTGCAAGCTGAGCCGGCCAGCTGGATTAACCAAAGTCAAAAGCCGGTCTTAGCTTTAGAAAATCCGATTGGCTTAGATGAAGTGGTTGAAGACACCTTTGGCGTGTGCTTAAGCCCTGGCTATTACCAAGACCAGGTAGCTAAAATTGCCGACCAGGCAACGACTTTGCCAGCTAAGGACCAGGGGCGTTTGAAGGTTGCTTTGCATAACTGGGCGTTAGCCTGCAACCGACTGGAAGAAAATTCAGTCGACCTATCTTTGATTAAAGTCGCCAAGGCTTTGTTAAACCGGTTAATTGATGTGTTAACCTTGGCTGACCAAGCTGGCCTCCAGTTCCGCTTACGGGAAGTGGACTTGCAAACTAGCTTGGACCAGTTAACTTGGTTGTCTGCTCACCAGGAGTACCTGGGCAAAATTGATTGGAAAATTGCCACTGAGCCGGCTGTCCAAGACTTGGTCTTTACGGTTAAAGCCGACTTGCTGTATCAGAAGTACTTCTTAAAGCAGGTTGATAAGGTTTTGCTGGTTTCTTCTTATTTGCCAGTTGGTTTGGCTAAGTTCTTGCAGCAAACACCAAAAGCCTTGACCTATGAACAAAAGGTCATTCAAACCGACCAGCCATACCCGGTCAAAGTTTTACGAACTAGCAAGAAAACAGAAGATGATCTGTTGCGGGATACGTTGTCTGCCGGGGCCAAACAAGTTGTGTTGGTAGCTGAGGACTTTGCTAGCGTTAGACATTGGTATTACAAGCTATCAGACCTGTACGGGGATGACTACCAGGTTTATGCTGAGGATATCTCGGCGTCATTGAAAAAAGCCGTCTGGCAAAGCCAGCAGGCTGGCCAATCAATTTTGGTGGTCACACCGGCCTACCTGTCGTTGGTCTACCAGCAAAAGTTGCCGGTCCCAACGGTGGCAATGGTTGCAGCTGGCCAGCGGGTCACGGCACGATCAGTCTTTGCAATCCTAGTGATTGCCTTGCAAAAGCATTCCAATGGGTTCTTACTATCATCCTTTAGCCAGGGTGACCTTAAGGCCTGGGGAGAGCAAGTTGAACTGATAAATGAGAACGGCGGTCAGGTAAAGACGAACGTTTTAAAAGACTACCTAAAATAATTAATTAAAAGACAGTCGATGATGACTGTCTTTTATTTTTATCTAGAAAATTATTTGTTAATTTAGTTGACATTCATTTTTTTCTAATGTATATTAATGACAAGTTAATATTAAATAGAGGTCGCAACCGACAAGAGTAGCAGAGATGTGAAAGGGGACGTTGCCGAAGCTGGTGGTTTTCCACCTTGCTGGGCTAATAGTTAAGAGCTATTAGACTGTCGCTGTTATCAGCGGGGTGCTATTTTATCTGTTTTTTGGCAAAGATTGAAACAAAATCCAAACAGCAGGGCAAAGCCCCCAGCTGTTTGGATTTTTTTATTGTTTTCAGGAGGTTTTCAATGGTTGTCGCAACGCATCGTCCTAGTCGGATTTTAATTTCAAAGCACGCTGTGCAAAAAAACCTCCAAGTGATGCGTGATGCCAGTCAGGCCGGTTTCATCTTCTTAACAGTCAAGGCCAATGCTTACGGCTTTGGCTTACTTGAAATGAGCCGGGCCGCTGTTGATGGCGGAGCTGATGGTTTAGCGGTCGCAGTTTTGGATGAAGGAATCGCTTTACGAGAAGCTGGCTTTTGCCAACCAATCTTGATTTTGGGCCTTACACCGGTTTACCAAGCCCAACTCTTGGCCGACTTTAACCTGATTGGCACGGTTGCTAACCAAGAGTGGTTGGCTGAAGCAAACCAGAATTTACGGATGGGCGGCCCAAAACTTCAGGTTAACTTAGGAGTTGATACCGGAATGGGCCGGATTGGTTTCCGTAGCCGTGAAGCCTTGGCTCAAGCCATTGATGCCTTGCAAAATGACTACGACAAGATTACCTACCAAAGTATTATGACCCACTTTGCCACGGCAGATGACGAAGACACGACTTACTTCGATGGCCAAGTTGCTAAGTGGCACGAGCTGACTGACGGTTTGCCAATGCCCCCAATGGTTCATGTGGCGAATTCAGCAGCGGCCCTTTACCGGGCCGACCAAGTCCCAACCGAGATTATTCGGGCTGGAACTTCGGTGTATGGCATCGAGCCTTCCGAAGGAACTCTGCGAGAAGATAACTACCTTGACCCGGTCTTGTCCTTGGAATCAGCGGTAGTGATGATTAAGCAACTACCAAAGGGTGCTTCCGTTTCTTACGGGGCGACTTACCAAACGACAAAAGACCAGTGGGTGGCAACGGTGCCAATTGGCTATGGCGATGGAATTGCCCGTCAAAGTACTGGTTATGAAGTTATTATTAAAGGTAAGAAGGCCCCCATTATTGGTAAACTCGCCATGGACCAGCTGATGGTAGCCGTTGAAGAACCCGTTGAGGTTGGCACAACCGTCACCTTTATTGGCAAGAATGGCCAAGAGGAAAATACACTAATCGATTATGCCAACTATTGTGGCATCGACCCCTGGGAGATGACGATTAACTTCCAAGAACGGTTGAACCGGGAACTCGTCGATTAATTTGTAAAAGTAGGAGAAAACTGATGGCAATTGAAATCCCTGTAAATGACCAAGACCAGCTGATGATTGGCGGTGTGCCCGCCAGCGTCTTAGCCAATCACTACCAAACACCCTTATACGTTTACGATGTTTCGGTGATGCGCGCCCAAATGCAGGCCTTCAAGCAGGCCTTTAAAAACCAAGGTCAAGAAGGGGCGGTGGCTTATGCTTCCAAAGCCTTTGCCTGCCAGGCAATGTACCAAGTGGTCAAAGAAGAGGGCTTGCACTTAGACTTGGTTTCACCGGGTGAAATTTATACGGCAGCCTTGGCTGACTTTCCGATGAACCATGTTTCTTACAACGGCAATAACAAGTCTCGGGCGGACTTAGCCTTTGCCTTGGACCACCAAGTTGGCACGATTATTGTGGATAACTTCTATGAATTAGAACTCTTACAAGACTTGCTTCAAGGCCGAAACGTCCAACAAGATATTATCTTACGGGTAGTTCCAGGTGTTTCAGCCCACACCCATGATTACATCCAAACTGGCCAAGTTGATTCCAAGTTTGGCTTTGATTTGGAATCTGGCCAGGCTAAGCAGGCTTATGAAATTGCCTCGGCTGATCCAAACTTGCACTTGCTCGGCTTATCATCCCACATCGGTTCTCAAATTTTTGAACAAGATGGCTTTGAACTAGCTGGTAAGAAGTTAGTTGACCTCTGCCAAAGTTGGGGGTATGAACCGGCGGTTTTGGACTTGGGTGGTGGCTTTGGAATTCCTTATACGGATGAAGATGACCAGGTTAAGCGCCCAGAAGACTTGGTCGAAGCCTTGCTAGCCAGTGTGCAACAAGAAACTGACAAGGCCAAAATGGCGATGCCAAATATCTGGATTGAACCTGGTCGGTCAATTTCAGCCCCAGCCGGTTATAGTTTGTACAAAGTTGGTTCTCGCAAAGATATTCCTGGTGTCCGGTCTTACTTGGCCGTTGACGGTGGCATGGGCGATAATATCCGGCCGGCCCTGTACCAGGCCGACTACCAAGCAGTTTTGGCTGACAACGTCCATGGCGAAACAGAACAGCATGTTCGGATTGTTGGTAAGTACTGTGAATCGGGGGATGTTTTGATTCAAGACCAAGCCTTGCCAGCTACCAAGCCAGGGGATGTTTTGGCCGTTTTGAATACCGGAGCTTACGGCTATTCAATGGCCTCCCGCTATAACCGCAACCCGGTTCCAGCCGTAGTCTTTGCCGAAAACGGCTTGTCACAATTAGTCGTTGAAGGCGAAACCTTAGCGGACTTAACTAGCCACGACCGGGCCTACCAATTAGCTGGTCAATGGTAATTTGAAAGGAAAAAGAACAATGACAGAAGAAATGAACACGGAAGCAATTATTAACTACTTGGCCACTTCAAAGAAGAAGACCCCGGTGAAGGTCAGTTTGGCTGGCAACTTGGCAGGGATTACCTGGCCTAATACGGTTCATGCCTTTATTGAAACCAAGACCGGCACGGTCTTCGGGGACCTGGCTGATATTCAACCAATTTTGGACCAGCACCAAGCAGATATCACCGATTCCTATGTTGAAATCATCGCCCGCAATTCAGGGGTTCCTTTACTAGATACTCGCAACTTGGAAGCTCGAATTGAGCCGGGGGCTTTGATTCGTGACCGTGTTCAAATCGACCCCAAGGCCGTTGTGATGATGGGGGCTGTAATTAATATCGGTTCTGTGATTGGGGAAGGTTCGATGATTGATATGGGGGCAGTCCTCGGTGGGCGGGCCCAAGTTGGTAAGAACTGCCACATCGGAGCTGGCGCAGTTTTGGCGGGTGTGATTGAACCAGCCTCTGCCGAACCTGTTCGTGTTGGTGATGGTGCCTTAGTTGGCGCTAACGCCGTGGTGATTGAAGGAGTCCAGGTCGGTGAAGGAGCCGTTGTGGCGGCCGGTGCGATTGTTACCCAGGATGTGCCGGCAAATACAGTGGTGGCCGGTGTCCCTGCCCGGGTCATCAAAGAAATCGATGACCAAACGGCCCAAAAGACGGCCTTGGTTGCGGCTTTGCGCGACTTGTAAAAGATTTTTGAAAATTAATTTGGCATAAGTGGTCAAAAAATTGGCCTAAATGACAGGAATGTCAGTTGTAAAACAGATAAAGGAGAAAGAGATGGCAGGACAGACGCTGGACTTAATTCAGGTTCGTAGGGACCTTCATAAAATACCAGAATTGGCATTGAAAGAGTTTCAGACCAAGGACTACTTGCAAAAAGTCATTGACGGCCTGGACTGCCCCTTTCTCGAAACTAAAGAAGTCAAAGAACTGCCAACGGCGATTTTAGTCCGCTTGGCTGGGACGAAGGGTGATAAAACGATTGGTTACCGGGCTGACATTGACGCGTTACCAATCGAAGAAGAAACGAACTTGCCCTTTGCCTCAACTCATCCGGGGACAATGCACGCCTGTGGCCATGATATCCACATGACGGTTGCCCTTGGCATCTTGGAACACTTTGCTAACAACCAACCAGTCGAAAACTTGGTTTTCTTATTCCAGCCGGCTGAAGAGTCAGAGGCGGGTGGTAAGCAGCTTTATGAACTGGGCGTTTTCCAAGGCGACTACCAAATTGATGAAATTTATGCCTTGCATGACCAGCCAAACTTACCGGCGGGGCGACTCGCAACGATGCAAGGAACCTTATTTGCCGGCACGACCGAAATTCATTTGACGGTTAAGGGCCAGGGTGGGCACGCCGCTTACCCTCACCAGGCCAAGGATGCGATTGTAGCGGCTGCGGCCTTTGTTAGCCAAGTTCAAACAGTTGTTTCCCGGTCGGTTGACCCGGTTTCTGGTGGGGTGGTCACGATTGGCGACTTTCATGCTGGAACTGCTGGTAACGTAATTGCCGGAGAAGCCAAGTTAGACGGAACAATCCGGGCCTTTACCCAGGAAAACCTAGAAATGATGCAAGGGCGAGTCCAGGCAATTTCCGATGGGATTGCCCTCACATACGGGATTGAAATGGACCTCGACTTAGTCCAAGAGGGCTATTACCCCGTCGAAAATAATCCTGAAACAACGAAGGCGGTGATTGGCTTTATGAGTCAAAATCCTTCGATTGACTTTAGCATTGCCGAACCAGCCATGACCGGTGAAGACTTTGGCTACTTGATTAACCAAATTCCGGGTACGATGTTTTGGTTAGGGGTTGGTGATCCAACCCACAGTCTTCATGACAGCCGGTTAAGTCCGGACGAGTCAGCAATTCAGCCTGGCATTCAGGCCTTAGTTGCTTACCTTGAAAACCGGATGGCCGGTTAAGTCGTTTAACAAATTCCAAATGGACCCGTATGTAAATCAGAAAGGATGGCACGCTGATGAATACCTTATCTTCAGTAAACTTAATTACCGCTTTAATTACCCCTTTTACAACTGACAACCAGATTGATTACCCAGCTTTAGACGCCTTGACTGACAAGTTGATTGGCGAAGGTAGCCAAGGTTTTGTGATTGGTGGGACAACCGGTGAATCACCAACTTTGACCGATGGAGAACGGCAAGACTTATATGAGCACTTTGCCCACTATGTCAATCATCGCACGCCAGTGGTTGCTAATGTTGGAACCAATAACACTGCTGAGTCGGTTGAACTAGCAAAAATGGCTAGCCAAATTGACGGGGTGACTGGCGTGTTGGCCGTCACTCCTTACTATAATAAGCCGGACCAAGCGGGGATGGTTGCCCACTTTGAGGCGATTGCTGACGCCAGTGCTGTTCCTGTGATGCTGTACAACATTCCGGGCCGGTCAACCGTCTTTTTGACGAATGAGTCGGTTTTGCATTTGGCCGAACACCCAAACATCAACGCTGTTAAGCAGGTTACAAGTATCGATGACTTGGCCGAACTAGTCGACCGGGCCCCTGATGACTTCTTAGTCTTTACTGGTGAAGACAGTCAGACCTTAGCTGCTAAGGCGGTTGGTTGTGCTGGTACGATTTCGGTTGCTTCTCACTTATATGGCCATGAAATGCAGGCTTTGTTTACGGCCCTAGAAAATGGGGATGTTAAAAAAGCCGGTGAGTACCAACGGTACTTGACACCGCGGATGAACGCGTTGTTCTCCCACCCTTCACCAAGCCCTGTTAAGGCCATTTTGGCAGAAGAAGGCTTGATTGAAAACCAGGTTCGTTTGCCACTGTTGCCATTAACGGCTGAACAAACCCGTGACTTACACGTTCAATTAGGACACCAAGGAGTAGTAGCATGAAGACAATTTTTCTAGCGGGAGCCAACGGGAAGATGGGCCAGTCAATTGCCCAAATGGTGGCTGACCAGGCTGATATGGAACTAGTCGGGCAGTTAACAACGACCAGGGCTTTGCAAAGCGCAGAAAAAAGCCAATCGGCGGTACCAACTTTTACGGCTTTGACTGACATTGATGTGACGGCTGATGTCTGGGTTGATGTGACCAAGCCGGCCGTCGCCTTTGAAAACGGTCAGTATGCCTTGACCCATGGCTTTGACTTGGTGATGGGAACCTCGGGGTTGTCGGCTGACCAGCAAGCAGCCTTGGCCAAAGAAGCTGCCACTCACAACCAGGCTGGTTTAATCGTGCCAAACTTTTCGATTACGGCGGTCTTGTTGATGCAGTTTGCTAAGCAGGCGGCAGTGTATTTGCCAGCCGGTGAAATTATTGAAGCCCACCATGAAGATAAGGTCGATGCACCGTCTGGAACGGCCATCCAAACGGCTCAAATGATGAAAGCAGCGCGGACGGAAATGCCAAATATTCCGGTTTCAGACGCTAGTGCCCGGGGGAACCAAGAAAATGAAATTCCAATCCATGCTGTCCGCTTGCCTGGCATTTTAGCAGAAGAAACGGTCTTGTTCGGCTCAGCTGGTGAAACGTTGACAATCAAGCAGTCCACCTCTAACCGAGCCGCCTTTATGACCGGTGTTGCCCAAGCAATTCGTGGGTTAGAAAAGGTAACAGGATTACAGACTGGCTTAGAAAACGTCTTATAATATTAGAATAAGAGGAACTAAGAACAAAAGAGGATTGAACGAAATGTAGTGTTGCTATCGAAACGGGGGATTTTAATGGTAGAAGTGAAAGCAAGTTTGCAAGGACGACACAGTAAGTTGTTGGACCAAGTACCGCCAGCAGCTATTCGGGCCGTCGATACGGAGTTGTCAAAGATTGATGGTATCATCAAGTTAACCCTTGGGGAACCAGACTTTAAAGTTCCTGATGTTGTCAAAGAAGCGGTGAAAGAAGCTGTTGATAACGACCAGTCCCACTACGCACCATCGCAGGGGACGTTGGCCTTGCGGCAAGCGATTAGCTCCTACCTAAAAGACCGGTACCAGGCCCCTGTTTATGACCCAGAAGGGGAAATTACCGTGACGGTTGGTGCAGCAGAAGCGCTGTATATTAGCCTTGCTGCCTTGTTTAATCCAGGTGATACGGTCTTGATTCCAACACCGGCTTTCTCCTTTTATAAGGCGGCGGCAATTCGTTTAGGGTTGAACGTGGTTGAAGTCAACACGGCCCCAGCATTTTTGTTCTCCGGGCAAATGCTACAAGAAACCTTAGTGGCTCACCCAGAAGCTAAAGGCTTGATTATTAATTATCCGGGTAACCCAACCGGGGTGAACTATACGGATGATGATTTAAAGAACCTAGCTAAGGTAATCGACCAAACGGACTTAGTTGTTTTATCAGATGAAATTTATGCTGAACTGAGCTATGACCACCCACACCTGTCATTGGCTTCCTTAGTGCCAAGTCAAACCATCTTAATTACCGGTTTATCAAAGTCTCACGCGATGACTGGTTACCGGGTGGGCTTTGTGGCTGGGCCAAGAGAGATGATGACGGCGATTGGCAAGGCCCACGGTGGGACCGTTTCATGTGCACCAACGCCAATTATGGCCGGGGCCTTGGCTGCGATTACTAAGGCGCCAGAAGCGCCAGTTCAAATGGGCAAGGTTTATCAAGAACGGCGGGATATTCTCATGGCTGGTTTGAAAAAGGCTGGCTTTACCTTTACCAAGCCTAACGGGGCCTTTTACCTCTTTGCTAAGATTCCAGCTCAGCTTGACCAAGATGACCAGGCCTTTGTCTTAGACTTGGCCCGCAAGGCCAAGGTCGGCGTGATTCCTGGTTCAGTCTTTGGGCCAGGCGGGGAAGGGTATTTGCGCTTTTCTTACGCGACGGATACGCCAGATATTGAAGAAGCCGTTTTTCGGATTAATTCTTACGTTGCTAAATATTAATTTAAAAAAGAGCCGAGCGGTGATTTTCTCCACTAGCTATGCTCTTTTTTTGCTATAATACAAAATAGTTATGACAAATTGGAGATAGCACCTTGATGAGATCAAATCGAACGAATCGGTCAAAGGCCTTCAGCCGTAAGCGGTTTTCGTGGGGAAAGTTCTGGTTCATTTTAATAACAATCATGGTTATTGCAGCAGCCGGTTTGGCTGGATATGTTTACATGTCTTTGCGTCCAATGGCCCAGGCTGAAGCAAGTGTCCAAAAAACAGTGAACCAAAAAACGGATATGACCAACCTCCATGATTTAACGGTTGATTACCGGGATGGGACTACTTATGCGGTCTTGGGTTCTGAAAATGGTAGTCAAAAGGTTGCCATTATCAGAAATAATAAGGTAACGACCTTTGACTATGGCAATGGTTTGTCCAATTCACAACTTTCATCATTGTTGAAGAAAAAGTACAACCCAAAGAAGGTTTACTCGGCCAACTTATCTGAATACGAAAAAGCTTTGGTTTGGGAAGTTAGTTACGAAGACCAAAACGGTAAACTCAACTACTTAACCTTAGACTACAAGTCAGGGGAAGTTTACCGGTCAATTATTGGAATTTAGGAGTGTTGCATGCTTGATACAAGTGAGTTTTCAAAGCGTAGCCAGGCGCTACAACCATCTGCAACGTTAGCGGTTTCCAAAAAAGCAAAGGAAATGGCCGCTGCTGGCATGGATGTGATTAACCTTGGCGTTGGTGAACCTGATTTTCAAACCCCTGCTCCAATTAATCAGGGCGCTATTAAGGCAATTGAAGCCAATAAGACTTCCTTTTACACGCCGGTTGGTGGGATTTTGCCGCTCCGACAGGCAATTGCTGACCATTCTTTCAAGTTGACTGGTCAAAAGTTGTCAGCTGACCAGGTAACAGTGACGACTGGTGCTAAGTTGTCTTTGTACGCCTTGATGCAGGTGCTAATTAACCCTGGTGACCAAGTGGTGACTTCAGCCCCATTCTGGGTATCTTATGCTGAACAAGTCCGCTTAGCTGGTGGGACTTTTACCGCCGTTGATACGAAGTCAGCGGATATGAAGTTGACCCCAGCCGACTTGGATGAGGTTTCAGGTCAAGTCAAGTTGTTAATCATTAACAATCCAACGAACCCAACTGGCCAGCTCTACCAAAAAGCAGAAGTTCAGGCCTTGTTAGACTGGGCCAATGACCATGGTGCCTTTGTTATTTTTGATGAAATTTATGGCCAATTGGTTTATAACGGGGCCACCTTTACCTCTGCCTTGTCTTTGCAAGACATCAAGGATTCGCGCCTGATTATCGTTAATGGGGTTTCCAAGTCTTATTCAATGACTGGTTGGCGGATTGGTTGGACAATTGCCGATCAAAAGATTATTGCCGCCATGAATAAGTTGCTTGGTCACATGACTTCTAACCCATCAGCTGTTGGCCAGCAAGCGGCTTTGACTGCTTTAACCACTGACCAGGACATTATCGAACAGATGCGTCAGACCTTTGAAGCGCGGTTGAATGCTACTTATAATGGTTTGCAGGCCATTGACGGCTTGTCCGTCTTGGCTAAACCTGAAGGGGCCTTTTACCTTTTCTTCAAGGTTGACCAATCTGTCTTGGACAAGTTAGGTCTTTCTTCTAGTGTTGAATTTGCCAGTGCCTTATTAGAAGAAAAACAGGTGGCCATCCCAGCGGGAGAAGGTTTTGGGATGCCAGGGTTCTTGCGGATTTCATACGCTAAGGACCAGGAACAAATTAATCAGGCCTTGGCCCGGATTAAGGACTTCGTTAGTTAAAAGTTGACAGATAATTTAGATTTAAAATTAAGATAGGAGAGGTCACTTTTAGTGACCACAAAAATCGATGACAGAAACAAGTATTCCAACTATTCAAATCGTGGATGCGCCAAAGTACGTTGGCCAAACCGTTAAAATTGGGGCCTGGCTCCGCCAAAAGCGCGGCTCAGGAAAGATGGCCTTTTTGCAGTTGCGCGACGGAACAGCCTTTTTCCAAGGGGTCGTGGCCAAGGCTGACGTAGCTGAAGATGTTTTTGAAACAGCCAAGGATTTGAAGCAAGAAACGTCTTTGTACGTAACGGGTGAAATCCGGGCAGATGACCGGTCATCATTTGGTTATGAAATGAGTGTTTCCGGGATTGAAGTAATCGGCGAAAGCCATGACTATCCAATTACGCCAAAGGAACACGGAACTGACTTTTTGTTTGACGAACGGCACTTGTACCTCCGTCACATCAAGCCATTTGCTACGTTGAAGATCCGTAACACATTGATTGCTGCCACCTATGAATTCTTTAACCAAGAAGGGTTCATCAAGATGGATGCACCGCTTTTGACTGGGTCAGCTCCTGAAGGAACGACTGACTTGTTTGAAACGGATTACTTTGGCCAATCGGCCTTCTTATCACAGACAGGTCAATTGTATGCCGAAGCTGGGGCAATGGCCTTTTCAAAGGTCTTTACCTTCGGACCAGCTTTCCGTGCTGAAAAGTCAAAGACTCGTCGTCACTTGACGGAATTTTGGATGATTGAGCCTGAAATGGCCTTTATGGACCAAGAAGCCTCATTGGCTATCCAAGAACGTTATATCGCCTTTTTGATTGAAAAGGTCTTGGAACGAAACGAACAAGAATTGGACTTGTTGGAACGAGACAAGGACTTGCTCCGTTCTTATACCCAATTGCCATTCCCACGAATGTCATATGATGACGCAATTAAGTTGTTGCAAGAAAACGACTTTGACGTGGAATGGGGTGTTGACTTTGGTTCACCTGAAGAAACTTTCTTGGCCAACCATTTCTCAAAGCCAGTCTTTATCACGAACTTCCCGAAGGCAATTAAGGCCTTTTATATGAAGCGCCACCCAAGCCGTGATGATGTGGTGATTTCAGCTGACTTGTTAGCTCCTGAAGGTTACGGTGAAATCATTGGTGGGTCAGAACGTGATACTGACTATGACTACTTGAAGTCTCGTTTGGAAGAAGAAGGTTTGGACCTCGACGAATACGGTTGGTACCTTGACTTACGTAAGTACGGTTCTGTCCCTCACTCTGGCTTTGGCCTTGGTTTGGAACGGATGGTAACTTTTGTGACCGGTGAAGACCACATCCGGGAAGCAATTCCATTCCCACGGATGACGCACCGTTTGCGCCCATAAACTTCGATATGACAAAACGCCCAAGGTTGTCTTTGGGCGTTTTTGCACGGTTAGCAGCTTTTTGGAAAGGGGCTTTTGATGGACCAAAAATTAAGTAACTTTATTCAAGCTGGGCAAACCAGTCTCGAAAATGAGCTCTTGGTCCATTACCGCGACCTTGGCTTTGATAATGATGACTTGGCCGTTTTTTTGCAGGTTACTCGGCTGCAAAACCAAGGAGACCAGGCTTTGCCAAGTGTGATTGCCCAGGTCATGAAAGTCACTGAGAAAACAGTCATTAGCCGGTTAAAGTCGATGGTTGACCGGGGGTTAATGAAAATTAGCTCGGCCGGTAATGGTGTGGAGTTCTACGACTTTTTACCCCTGTATGACCGGTTGTTAAACGGTCAGGGGATGCGGCCAACCACGAAGGTGGTTTCGGCTGGTGAAAAGAGCCGTTTGGAAATCTTGAAGATTTTGCAGGCTGAATTTGGCAGAGACCTCTCGCCTTTGGAAATGCAAACGGTCGCACAATGGTTTGACCAAGACCACTTTGACCCGAATATGATGGTTTTGGCTATCCAAGAAGCAATCGCCAATAATGCACGGTCGTTGCGCTATATTGAAGCAATTTTGGTCAACTGGCAGCGGGAAAACCTAACCTCGCCACAAGCCGTTCAAATTGCCAAAGACAAGCGCCGGGGTGTGACTTATCAGAGTAAGACCCGCCAAGGGCGACAAAATGGCCAGCAAAAAAGCCAGGCGATTGTGCCTGACTTCAAGTTGGAGTAGTCTTACCTTAGGATTAAGTCGCCCGCATCGTTTTGGTGGAAGCCAAGCAGTGGGACGGCATTTCCCTGGTTGACTTGGCAAAAGAGGGCGGTGTGACCGCCGGATTGGCTGAGCCGGGTTTGGATTTGTCCTAGCGTAATTGGTTTTTGCCCGGTGACAAAGGCAACTTCAGAACTGTCTTTTAGGTACTTTAGCTGACTAATTGGCAAAAATTGGTCACGGTCTGAGCCCACCTGAGCATAGAGTGGCGTTTGGTCAGCTAGATATTTTGTTAGGGCAAAGAAGTCGGTTACAGTCATAATAGTTTAATTATAAAGGAAAATGATGGAAAAGAAATATCGTTTGATGGTCACGGTTGCTGCTGGTTTGGAATCGGTGGTTGGCCAGGAATTAAAAGACTTAGGTTATCACCCAGAAGTTGAAAACTACCGGGTCTTTTTCGAGGGGACACAGGCCGATATTTTGCGGGCCAACCTTTGGTTACGGACAGCTGACCGGGTGAAGATTGTCTTGGGAGAATTTCATGCAACGACCTTTGATGACCTCTTCGAAGGGATCAAGGCCTTGCCGCTGGAAGATTATTTGAACTACGATTCGGAATTTCCGGTAGCAGGTCGGTCACAAAAATCAGCCTTGCACTCAGTACCAGACGTACAGTCGATCACGAAGAAGGCGATTGTTTCACGGTTGCAAGAGGCTTACCACGTCCGGACCCGTCTGCCTGAAACTGGGTACTTTGCTCAATTAGAAGTAATGGTGGCTAAAGACCAGGTGACTTTGACCTTAGATACAACTGGTCCGTCGCTCTTTAAGCGTGGTTACCGGGTTCAAAAGGGGCCAGCACCGTTGAAGGAAAACTTCGCGGCGGCTTTGATTTTGCTAACGAATTGGCAAAAAGACCTGCCTTTTGTTGACCCAACCTGTGGTTCAGGGACAATTCCAATTGAAGCCGCTTTGATTGGTCGGAACTTGGCACCGGGATTGACCCGGACCTTTGATATCGAGCAAATGGACTGGTTTGACCATTCCTTGTCTGATACAATCCGGGATGAGGCCGAAGACCAGGCCGACTATGACAGTCCCTTGGATATTCATGGTTACGATATTGATGCCAAGATGGTGGCAATTGCCAAAGAAAATGCTAAGCACGCTGGTTTGTCACAAGATATCCAGTTTGAAACCTTAGCAGCTGGTGACTGGGAACCGGCAACTGACCACGGCGTCTTAGTCGCTAACCCACCTTACGGGCAACGACTCGGTGAAGAAGAGGAAGCGACTGCTTTGTACAAGCAAATGGGTGCCTTATATAAGCCATTGGACTACTGGTCAAAGTACATTTTGACTTCGGACTTGTCCTTTGAAAAGGCCTTCGGTCAAAAGGCAACCAAGAAGCGGAAACTCTTTAACGGGCAGCTGCGTGTTGATTATTACCAGTATTGGGCCCAGCGCCAACCACGTCAGTAAGTAGAATATTTGATAAAAAGCCAAAATTTTTTTGGCTTTTTTATTTTGAAATAAAGACGGAATAGTTTAAAAAAAGAAATAAATATTATTCTGAGATAAACAACAAAAAGATAAATGTGTTGTATAATATCTCATTTCATTTTAAAAATTATAAATAAAAAATCTAAATTGATAAAATTGCCTTTTATTATTTCTTATCTTATAATCATTTTGTAACATAGAAATGCATTAGAGAAGGATGTAGAGAAATGGATACAAAAGTAAGAAAGAAGTATAGAATTTTTCAATCAAAAAGGACTTGGCTGGTGGCCACGACGTTCTTTGTTTCTAGTGGCTTAGCTGCGCTAGACCAAGAACACAAGTTGTCGGCTGCTGCCGACCAAGTTCCAAGTAAGACAGGTATTAGTATACAGCCGGATGGAGAGCCGGTTGCCACTGATACTTCCGCTTTGGTTGCTAGTACTAGTTCATCTGCTGAACCAACGAGTACTAACACTCAGACACAGGATAGTCCGAACGTCGTTTCAACAAGTTCGACTGACTCACAGGTAGAGCCATCAACAAGCACTGACCAAAGTGAGTCTGTTTCTAGTCAAAGTACGACAGCAACCAATGCCGTTGAAAGTTCAACAAAGAACAGTACTGACAGTAGTTCGATTAGCCTTGAGAGAACTAATCGGACAAGTCGGGCAGTCGCTAATAACGAACCACTTCCAACCTTGTATCAGTTAACAGCCACAGCTTATGAAAAGTTAACGAACAAGGTTGGTGGTTATGCACCTAATACCGATGTACCAGGTGATGCCACCCTTGAAGCCGATAAGTCTTACATTGACCAGCCGGGTGAGATGGTCTTTGGTAACGAAGATTACGCTTTCTTTGGCTTAGGTGGCGTGCAAAATGATTACTCCAATGTGTCAGAAATGCGCCTGACAACTGATAACTCAGCGATGCGCCAAGCTTTGGATGGCTTATCTGCTGTTGTCGGTCAAAACATCAAGGGGTCTGAAACCAATTATTACCTGCCCCAAAACACCCTATCTTATGGTGGCGGGTTCCCATTTACGGCCGGGATTAATTCAAGTAATTATTCAGTGTTAAACCCGTTGTATTATTTCAATGCTTTTAAGAGCACTTTGTCATCCGTGGCAAATGTTTTGAGCCTGGGAATGGTGCAAAACAAGTTGAATAGTGACTATGATAGCGGCCAATATGGAATTTACCTTCGAATGGCTGTGCCAGATGGGGTGAACCCAGAAGACTTCGTCAAGACTATGAACTTGGATAACACCAAGTTTGGGGCAGAAATGAATTTGAATGTGACCCTTGGCTTAGACCGGGCAATTAATCAAATTCCTGGTTTGAATAGCTTGGTTTCAACTTCTCTGGGTGTGCCGATTACCGGTACAGCTGGAAATGTCTTGGATGCGATTTTGGGTAGCGTGATTGATAAGCTAAATGCTGAATATGGTACGAACTTATCATTGCGCGGGTCAGACAGTCCTTTTTACCCAATTACTTTGTACCCAAGTGATACCAAGGTCAACTTAGAAAAGGACCCACATGGAATTTATTTCCTGGTTCGTGGGGATGAACTATCGAAGTATAATAGCCCAGTTTTGCAGGCTAAGATTTTGTTGACAAAGTTCTTTATGAACGCCTGCTCATGGGCTGGTAACATTACTGGTGGTGCTTATGGTTATTTGAACTTTGATATGGACCGCTATACCGGTAACTTATCAACGGCTGAAATTAATCAAACATATGGCCGTGGAACGGATACTAGTAGTCAGATGTTGAAGTTTGCTGACGATAGTCCCTATAAGGTTTTGACCAAGGGACAGTTACCACCAATGCCAAATGGTGAATTGGCTTTGTCAGTTAACTCATTGGATGCTGAAAAGATGTTATCCCGTCATAGTCGTGACTATGGTCAAAACGGCAACCTTGGTTCGGATATTGCCATTAAAAATGGACATAACCAGGATAATCCATTGCAGTTTTCTTCAGTTCAAACTTGGCGGGCCTACTTGTCACCATTAGACCAGGCGACTGTCGATAACCAAAACAGCAAAGAAATTGCTGGTGATAGTGCTGAATGGCAAGAAATTACTGGTCAAACCAAGGTGCTGCCTGGTTCTGACATGGACCATCGGATGGTAACCTTTAAGGATGGACAGACTTTCTATGATAACTTAAACCGCTTTGACCGAGTAATTGACTACTTCGATCACTCTGTCTTGTTGGATGGTCAAGGTATCCATCCAAATAGTCAAGTTAGTTCAATTCGGTTGGTGAAGTCTGTTGACCCAGAAGGAAAGCGGACAGGCAAGGCTGATTTTGAAATTTATAACCAACCGTTCAAGGTTTACTACACTGGCCAAATGACTTTGGCTGATGGTAAGGTTATCCCAATCCGACCAACGTCAATGACAGTCTTGCAAGAAAAGAATGTTGCCGGTACTGATTTGACGACTAACCGCATGGAAGCAATGGATAGTATTCAAAAGCAGGCTCGGCTGGTTCAAGCGGTGATTACCTACTTGGCCCCAAAGGTGGCCGACGACCAAGTTTCACAGTATATCCAACAGATTCATGGCGTGGTGGCAGACGGTCAGCAGGCAATTAGTGATGCGACAACAACGACTGCCATTAGCCAGGCACAAATTAATACCATGCAACAAATTGCTGCCATCCAGAGTGCAGCAACGACCAAGGGGGATGTGAATGCAGCCTTGTTGAAGGCTACCCGCCACCTTGGTATTAACGACCTAGCTGATATTGCTAAGCAAGTTAACGTTGCCATTGACAATGATATTAAGTTGAACAATGACGTTAAGGCAAAGCTCCATGACCAAGTCAAGGAGACCTTCGCTGGTGCCAAGGGCAGTGTTTATGCTGGTCAGACGATTCCATTAGTGCAACAAGCCATCGATAATGGTATTGCGGACTTGGAAAAGATTCACGCTTTGAAAAAGGCTGCAATTGACCCTAAGACTGTTGCACCGACAGACGCAGACCGGCAAGCAGCCCTTCAGCAAGTTACTAGTCATGCTAACGATGCGAAGGATAGCTTTGCTAATATTGATGGTGTTGACCCACTGAGCCTTGCCGACCAAAAGGCCTTGGTTGACCAGGCAGTCGCAGGTGCTGACCAAGCAATTCAGGCAGCTAAGACTAAGGGCGAACTAGACCGGGCAGTTCAAGATGGCTTAACAGCAATTGATAAAGTGGCCAAGCCTACTCTTGATTATCCTCACCAGGCGGTTAAGGCTGTTGATGTGACCGCTGCCAAGGCCAAAGTTGACGAAGCGGTTGCTGATAAATTGGTTGATTTTGGTAAAGTCGATCACCCCGATGGTGATAGTTTAGCAATCCAAAAGAAGGCCCTTACTACAGCTCAAGAGAAGGCAAAGCAAACAATTGATGGTGCTAAAACGAACGGCGAATTAGACCAAGCCTTGCAAGAAGGACTCAAGTCAATTAAAGACATTGCCAACCCAACTCTTGCTTATGTTTACCGACCAGTTGACCCAGCCGCTGTTGCTGCCGCAAAGGATAAGATTAACCAGGTGGTAGATGACAAAAAGGCAGAGTTTGGTACAGTTTTGAATCCAGATGATGATAGTTTGGATAAGCAAAATGAACTTCTTTCAACTGCTAAAAAGGCTGCAATTGACGCGATTGATAATGCTAAAACCAATAAAGACTTAGATAAGGCTCTTCAAGATGGTATTCAAACCATCCAACAAATTGCCTTGCCAGAAGTTGCTGAAGCTTTTCAACCAGCTAGTGTTGATAACAAGGAATTCTACAAGCGACTAATCCGCCATTCTGGCCAAAAAAAGATTGACGACTTTAATGCTTTGCCTAACCGTGATGCTAAGAGCCTTGAAGAACAAATTGCGGTTGTAAATCAAATTGTCGATGAATACCAGAAGCGTATTGATGCAGTAGTAACCAATGGTGATGTCCGGGCCACATATTTTGATTATGTAAAAGCGATTAAAAAGGTTGCTGATCCTGTTATTGATGAAGAACATCGTCCTGCTACCGATGCAGAACGTCAAGATGCCTTAGAGCAGATTAACCAAGCTCGGGACAAGAAGCGACATGGTATTGATGGTGTTTCATATCCAGATGAAGAAAGTTTAAGCGCTCAAAGAGAAGCATTATCTAATGCTGTTTACCAGGCTTATGATGATGTTAATACGGCTACTACTATTGTTTCGTTAAGAAGTAAGTTGGCCAATGACTTGACTCGTATTGGTGATATTTCGCTCCCAAGAAAAGATGATAACCATTATATGGTTACTGACATTGATCGTAGTAAGAGAATTGATGCGCTTACAAAGCAAGCAAACGAGATTAAAGATCGTTTGAAAATAGCGGAGCAGGATAAGCCTGAATTGTTGTCTGCACGTACGCAAGAAGTGAACAGTACGTTGGATGAATATGTTTCTCAAATCGACTCTTCAACTTACCTTTCAGAATTAAATGCTGCAGTAGAAAATGGAACAGCGGCGTTAGATGAACTAAAGAAGAATTACTTCTCTGAAGATTATCGGACGCCAACACAGGGCGAACGTGACGTCTTCCTTCAACAATTGAAAAGTAATGCTGTTCAGGAAGAAAAACAAGTTCGCTCTGATAAAAGTTTAACAGTTG
Source organism: Fructobacillus sp. ChS1-6f1-1-27 (assembly GCF_059579415.1). Taxonomy (NCBI): domain Bacteria; kingdom Bacillati; phylum Bacillota; class Bacilli; order Lactobacillales; family Lactobacillaceae; genus Fructobacillus; species Fructobacillus sp. ChS1-6f1-1-27. The sequence goes on from NZ_JCAOER010000001.1 coordinate 143,908, forward strand.
ACCAGGTTTCGAATGTAGTTAATAAAATTGAAGTAGCTTTAATGACTGGTATGAAGCAAATCAATGATGTTAAACATGTTCGTGATTTAGACAAAACATTTGAAGACGCTTTAGCAGTAGTTCATGACGTTTATGGTGGTTCACTTCAAGAAGTAACTAGCTTAAGTATGACGATTAACAATCCGATTATTACTAGCAATCGAATTGTTAAACGCGATTTAGAAGTGGAAAAGTTTTCAAATCGTATATCGGATAATTCCGATGTTGACGTTGTTAATTTTATCGATGATACAGATGAAACGCCTAGTGACGCAGAACGTAAAGAAGCTGATCAAATTATCACAGATGCTACGGACATACGGATTCGCGAATTTCAATTAATACCAGTTCCCCACCAAGATTCTTGGAAAGAACAGAATTCTTTGTTGAGTATGACGGAAATAAATGGTTCGATCCAGACATTGTATGCTAAAACAAAACATGAGCTTTTGACGATTGTCAAAGAAACTGTCGCTGCGATTAATGCGATTACAGCGCCAAAGGCTTACGTGCCTACAGATACCGTTGATGATTGGTTGATTGAAGATAGTGTTCACAGAATTAGTTTGTCCTTTGATGCTGACCGTGAACGTTTACGAAAGTACCCCAATGCCGATCCTCAGGATTTGCAAGAAAAAATTGAAGCGGTTAACCAAATTCAAGAAGATTCTGTTGCAGCTATCCGTGCGACAAAGGGGAAGACCTATGCTGCTATTGGTGTAATCTTTAGAAAGTCTGGAACCCAGGTGGGGGCGTTGGGCTTCCCATTAACGCTGATTCCAAGTAAAAACGATCGTTTGAGAGCGATGGGGGAGTTTGATAGGGCCTATCAAGCCTTTTACCTTAAGATGGTTTCTTACATTGGCTGGGATGGAAGAAGTCTATTATCCCGACTTCGTCAGATGAGACAAATCCGTACTGAAGTAAGTGAACGAATTGATGCGGCCAAGACCAACCGTGAAATTAACAAGTTTATTCCGGAAGAAATTGCAAGGCTTCATGCAGTACCAAATCCTGCCTTATTTATTGCCCCTTCAATTCTTCGCCCATATGATAGTGGTAATGATGGTAAGGGTGATAACGGAAGTGATAACCATGGAAACCAACCAAATAACCGTGATGGTAACGATGCTGATTCTCATAATGATGGGAACCAAGGCACTGGTACCGACGGTGATGGAACGGGTGCTAATGGTAACCAAGGAAATGAAACAAATGGTGCCGGTAACCAAAATGCTGGAGCAGATGGTAATGGTAGTCATGACGAAGGCCATGGCGCAGGTAGTCAAAGCGACGGAATGAATGCCGCTAATAAGGGTCTCGCTGAAGGAACTGGTGCCGAAATTGTCCCAGCTACCTTTAATCAAAGTGGGAACCTAGTTCCGACTCAGCTACCTGATCAGCAGACTGTTGACGTGAACCAAACTGGTTCTGAACCAATTTTGCCAAAGACTGCTAAAACTATCCGCCAGCGTTTGGCTAGTTTAGTTGCCGCAGTGGTGTTAGCATTATTAGCGCTGTTAGCATGGCTTAAAAAGAAGACTAGTACTAAGTTTTAATCAATAAATTTTTCTCACAAAAAATTGATAATAAAATAAAACAACCCGAAAAGTCTGACTAGGATAATGTCCTAGTTGGGCTTTTTTGTTATCTGGAAATGCTTATTGGTCGAATAGGACAAATAATGAACAAATCTTGACTTGGGGCTGTTTTGTCGGGGTTGGTCTATGCTATAATGGACTCTTGATGATATTTGGAAAGGAGTAGCGTACTCTTAGTTTTTAGTACGCACATAGCATGTATGTCAGTAGTGTTCATGCGGCGGGCCAAGGCTCGTGATGTTTCTGAAATCGTAACGATTTTGCAAACCGCCAAAGGTTATTTAAAGGAACAGGGGATTGATCAGTGGCAAGCTGATTATCCAAATGAAGCAGCGGTCCAAGAAGACTTGGACGCCCACCAAGCCTTCGTGTTGATGGTCGATAATGAAGTGGCTGGCTACGCAGCAGCTTTTGAAGGGGAAGACCCAATCTATACTGCTTTAGAAAATGGAACATGGTTAAAAGAGGGGCATGACTATGCTTCTTTGCACCGAGTGGCCATGTCTGATAAATTCCGCGGGCAACGGTTGACGCCTCGGTTTATCACAGCCTTGATTTCATACTTCTATGCCCAAGGTGCCCGTGATTTCCGGATCGATACGCACCCTGGTAATTTGCCAATGCAAAAAGTAATTGCAAATAACGGCTTTGAAAAGCGTGGGACAATCCACATGGTTGAGGCCGACCATATTTCAACGGAACGTTGGGCATACCAACTTTTGATTGAAGACTAAAAAAGTTGTCAGTATTGGATAGGGACCTGAATTGGTCCTTAGCTAATTTACTGGCAACTTTTTTGCATATAATTGTATATAATCTCTGTTTAAAATCAATTTCTTAAGCTTGGCACAATCTAACTTAGCCTTGTAGTGCCTGTAAGGCAAGTTGGTGGGGACCGCGGTTATTGCGGTCGGAAACCCAGGTGTAAAAAGTTAGCTCAGGCTTTGGCAAGAGTCCTAAAATCTGGTCAACCTCTTCTTGATAGTGGTGGGCGTAGCCTTTCTTGAGTGAATCGACCAAAAGCTTGGAATCGGAAACGATTTCAAGTAATGGGGCCTCTGCTAGGACAGCCCTTTGACTAGTAATCGCCCAGATTAAAGCTTGGAATTCGGCTTCGTGGTTGCTTTGGCAGTTAGCTAAGCGGATTTTTTCTTGAAATTGTTGGCCATTATTGACTAAAACTAAGCCCGCACTGGTGGAATGGTCGGCCTGACGAAAGGCCGCATCAATTGATAAACGAATCAATGGTAATTTCCTCATTTTTCTTTCACTATAACAATACCAGAAGACCGGACTAAATGGTAAAATAGTAGTTGTTTATATACTTTTTAGGAGACTTTTTATGAACGTTACTCGTGGCTATTACCAACCCATCACGGATTGGACAAAAATTTATTGGATTATGTATGCGTCCTTCTTCTTGGTGGTACCGATTTGGGCGAGTGAATTGTTTTATAGCCTCGACTGGTGGTGGCTATTGTATACGGTGATTATCGTGGCGATTGGCTTGGTGACTTTTTTCCGTCGTCATATTTATTTGACGGGGACAACTTTGTATGTCGGCTATGTTTTCCACAGTAACCATGATAGGTTTGATTTGGCAGAAGATGACCATCATTGGTCAATTAAGGGCAAGCAATTGATATTGGAAACGGCCAGCAAAAAATGGTCTTACCGAGTATCGAAGAAGATGGCGGTAGCCTTGAAAGGACTTTCAGACAATGCCTGAAGTGACACCAATTAAAATTACGGCCCAACAAGATGGTGGCCGGATTGATGCCTTTTTGGCTGGCCAAGACCTGCCCTATACCCGGTCTGCCTTAGCTGCTTGGATTAAGGACGGTCAGGTAATGGTGAATGGCAAGGCGGTTAAGCGGTCTTACCAGGTGAAAGCTGAAGACGAAGTGGTTGTCACCGTTCCTGCTACTAAGGAAACAGCCTTGGAGGCTGAAAACATTCCGCTTGACATTGTCTATGAAGACGATGACTTGTTGGTGGTGAACAAGCCGCAGGGGATGGTGGTTCATCCAGCCCCTGGTCATTCTGGTGGAACTTTGGTGAATGCGCTGATGTACCACGCACCGCTATCAACGATTAACGGGGAATTCCGACCTGGTATCGTTCATCGGATTGACCGCGATACGTCGGGCTTGCTGATGGTCGCTAAAAATGACCAGGCCCACCAAGCATTAGCCGCAGAATTAAAGTCCCATAAGACGAAACGCCGTTACTATGCCTTGGTGAAGGGGACTTTTGAAGAAAAAGAAGGAACCATTGATGCGCCCTTAGCCCGCCACCCGAAAGACCGCAAGAAACAGGCAGTTGTTGCTGGTGGCCGGGAAGCCATCACGCATTTCCAGGTTATCGAACGGTTTAACAAGTATACCTTGTTAGAACTAGCCTTAGAAACGGGGCGTACCCACCAGATTCGAGTACACTTGGCTTACATTGGTCACCCGGTTGTTGGTGATACGGTTTATGGCCATGACAGCAAAGCCTTAGGAATTGCTTTACCAGGTCAGTTGCTTCATGCTAAGACGCTGGGCTTGACCCAGCCAACGACCGGTGAGGAATTAGAATTCACGTCAGACTTACCAGAACTATTTGAAAATGTACTTAGAGCCTTGCGCGATAGCCAGGGTTAAGATTGAATTAGCTGCTTATTATACTGAAGGTAGCAGAGCTAGGAAGGAGCCAATATGGCAGATAAAGTTGTTTTAGACCAAGACTCAATGCAACGGGCATTGACTCGAATTACCTATGAAATTTTGGAACGGAATAAGGGTGGCCAAAACTTAATTTTGGTTGGAATTAAAACCCGGGGCGAGTATTTGGCCCACCGGATTGCTGACCGGTTGGAACAACTGGAACAGGTGAAAATCCCAGTAATGGCAATTGACATTACCAGTTACCGTGATGACCATTTGAATGATGATGACCAATTGGGCTTGGACCCAACAGAAATGGTTAACATTTCAGACCAAAACATTGTCTTGGTTGATGATGTTCTCTTTACTGGTCGGACCACCCGAGCAGCTTTGGATGCCTTGATTCGTTTAGGTCGGCCGCAAGCAATTGCTTTGGCAGTCCTAGTTGACCGTGGTCACCGTGAATTACCCATTCGGGCGGACTTTGTTGGTAAGAACATTCCAACGGCTCAAAATGAAAAGATTAAGGTCCGGGTTAAGGAAATTGATGGGGAAGATGCAGTGGAAATTGTCCACTAACATCATGATTTTTAACCTTGCTTTCGTCTAATGAATTAAACCCTATTTTTCAAAGCAGTAAGAAGGATTTTTATGGAACGGCACCTCATCTTAGAAGATGGAACGGTATTTACAGGGCAGGCCTTTGGCGCCCCCGCCACCACCTTTGGTGAAATTATTTTTGATACGGCAACCTCCGGTTACCAAGAGACAATCACAAACCCAATTTATGATGGGCAAATGATTGTTTTTGCGATGCCTGTGGTTGGTGCCGATGGTATTCACGCAGAAGCTTATGAATCTGTTACCCCGAAGGTCCGGGGGGTGATTGTTCACGATTTGGCGGAAGTTTCGACCAACCGTCAGCGGCGAATGAATTTGGACCGTTTTTTACAACACCATAATATTCCGGGGCTTTTTCAAGTTGATACCCGGAAACTAATCCGCCACCTCCGGGAAACCGGGTCGCAAAAGGCAACGATTGTTGATGTGGTTGACGAGCATGCGGTCGACCAGCTGGTTGCGACGGTTTTGACCAATAAGCAGGTGCAAAATACGGCTTCACCTAAGGCCTATGCCAACCCTGGTCGTGGCTTTCACATTATTGTGATTGACTTTGGCTTGAAGCATGGGATTTTGCGGGTTTTGGGCGACCATGATGCTAACGTGACGGTTTTGCCTTACACAACCACAGTGGATGAAGTCTTGACCTTGGACCCTGATGGGATCATTTTGTCAACGGGTCCAGGAAACCCCGAGGACTTGCCGGATTCTGTTTTGACACTAATCCGAGTTTTGCAAACCAAGATGCCGCTGCTAGGTCTTGGTCTGGGGCACGAGCTCTTGGCCTTGGCCAATGGGGCCGAGTTGCAAGCTTTGCCGGCTGAGTACCACGGCATGAACCACCCAATCCAAGAAATCATTTCTCAAAAGCTCTTTTATGCTCGTCAGGGACGGGGATATGTGATTAGCCCTGAATCGTTGGATGGGAAAAAGTTCTTCGTGACCCACCGGGACTTGGTCGATGATTCAATCCAAGGAATCCGGTTGCGGGATTATCCGGCCTTTTCTGTCCAGTTTTTCCCAGACGGGGCGCCAGGTCCACTGGAAGCCAATGGAATTTTTGCAGACTTCTTTGAAACGGTAGCAGACTATGTCCAGAAAAACAGTTAAAGAATCAGTCAAAAAAATATTATTGATTGGGAGTGGCGAGACGGATTTTGGCCTTCAAGGTGAAAACGATACTGCCATTTACCAAGTTTTACCAATCTTAAACAGTCAGGGCTATAAAGTCTTTGTGATGGACGATAACCCCTACTCGTTGGCCTTGGAATCGCCAGCCGCTACAGGGATTCTGTCGACTTTGACGGTTCAAAACGTTAAGCGAACAATCCAAGACCAAATGATCGATGCGGTTATGCCGCTCTTCGGTGGCATCCGGGCCTTGCGGTTGTGGAACCAGGTCTTAAACGATTGGCAAGAAGATGATGGCCAATTACCTAAGACACTAGGCTTATCGGCCGATGAAGTTCGCCGAGTAACGGATAGTACTGCTTTATTTAACCAATTGGTCGGCGCTGGCTTGGAAGTCAGTGAATCATCAGTGGTTAAGACGCAAGACGAAGCCAATGAATTGCTCCGTGACCTAGAATTACCACTGGTTGTCCGGGCTAGGAACCCCTTGCAGGGTACTACTCGGCAAATTGTTGACCGGGTTGATGACTTTGAAAAAGTGGTCAAAGAAGTTCAAGGCCAGTCCTTGAACGAGGAACTGTTGATTTCAAAGGCGGTCAATGGCTTGAAGGAAGTTTCCGTCTTGATTGTTCGCGACCAGGACGGCAATTGCTTACAAGTCGGAGCCTCCGAAGATATGGACCCAGTCGGTATTCACACGGCTGATTCCTTATCGGTCGCACCAGTTTTGACAATTTCGGACCAAGTTTTGCAAGAAATGCGGGCGCAGGCCTTCTTGATTGCCAATATTATTGGGATTAAGGGACCGCTCCACGTTCAGTTCGCCTTCGATGAAAAGAATGGCAAGATTTATGTGATTAAGGTTTCACCATACTTGGACCAGCTATCAAACCGGATGGCGGTGATGACCGGGTACCCAGTCATGCTGGTATCCGCTCAATTAGCCGTTGGCCTACCGCTGACGGAAGTCTTTTTGCCAAGTGCCTTTCATCCCAAGACCGCGATTATGGAACCAGTGATGGACCACATTGCCGTTAAGCTCCCAGTTTTTCCGTTTGGTGACCTATTTGCCTCGGATACCCGGGTTAACCGGCAGTTGACCTCCGTGCAAAAGTCAGTGGGGTCAGCGTTGGGATTTGGCCGAACTTTTGTGGAAGCGATGGAAAAAGCCATTCGCTCGGCTCACTTTAATAACCGGTCTTTTTCACCCAAGTACATGGCTGATGTTTCGGATGATGAGCTTATCCAGCAGCTGATCCACCCACAAGATAACCGAGTGCTCTTACTGATTGAGGCTTTGCGTCGGGGGTATGAAATTGACGAATTGGCCGAGTTAACCAACATTGATGAATTTTATTTCTACCAACTTGGCCGGTTAATTCAAATTGAACAAGCTGTTGATGAAAGAGAGGTCGACCCGTATGCCTTGATGGTTGCCAAAAAGTTTGGCTTATCGGATGGGCTAATTGCCCGCTTTTGGGATACGGACTTTCAAACGATTCGGACACTGGCAAGGCAGGAAGGAATTACGCCGACCTATAAGGCCTTAGAACCGTCAGCGGGGGAATTTCCTGAACATGCCCGCCAGTTCTTTGCCACTTTTGAAGAAGAAAATGAATCCGAAATGTTGACCAGGGATTCTGTCTTGATGATTGGGACCGGCGCCTTTCGAATGGGCGACGGTGCCTCGGCCGGGTATATGACGAGTGTGATCCTGTCAGAATTACACCACATGGACTACCAGACAATTGTGATGAACAACAACGCTTCGGATGCGACCTTGTTGCCACATCTGGCTGATAAGCAGTATCTGGAACCACTGGAAGTTTCGGATGTGATGTCGGTGGTTGATTTGGAAAACCCAAAGGCAATTATTATTCCTGGAAACCGGAAGAAGTTGATCAATGCGCTTGAGGACTTAGGTCAAAATGTGGTTGTGATTTCAAAGGAAAAACACCATCCAGTTGGTCCTGAAGAAGGCCAGTCTGAATTCGCCGTAAACTTCTTTTGCGATGGCAAAAACTTGTATCCTTTGACTGTTTCGCAACACCAACCGGGTGAAAGCCGGATTTTAAAGCAGGAATTGACCAAAGACCAATTAGCAGGAATTGATATTACTTATCCTGGCTTGTACCAGTTAATTTGGCGGAAGAATACCACGGATTGGGCTGACCAAGTGGACCTACCGGATATTGGTGTTGATACCTGGTTACGGCCAATGCCTTATAGTCAATTAGCCTATTTGACGAAGACCTTAGGGGTGCCACTAGTCCGCTTAGCAGTTCGCGGCTGGATTAAGGGCCTTAGTGACCAAGATGTGCAGTTGTTAGAATCTATACCGGCTAAGGTTGCTAACCGAGAAACTGCTAACTTAGCATTCTTAACGGCGAATACCGACTATGCCTTACACTTGCACCCCGATAAGCCTTTGGACCGGACCCGGTTTGAAATGGGCGCCAAGTTAGTGCCAATTAAAGAAGAGGTGGCCAATGGCTAAAAAGGACCAGTACCCAACGCAGATTTTGATGGGCTTGATGTTGTCAGAAGGAAAGTCTGGTGAATACCAAGTAAAAGCTGGTACTAAGCCTCATCCCTGGCGGATTGGCAAGCATACAAAGGGCAAGCTTCAAGGCCCTGGTCAAATCTTTTTGACCGAGCAAAACCAGAAGGTGGCCCTAGTGGAAGCGTTGCCGCTGTCTTTTAAAGACCGGCATGACTACCAGCCGATGAGCCGGTTCACCACTGATGTGGCTGACTTGGATTCTATTACAGAAATTTAAAAAATCACTGACCGTTTTAAAACGGCCAGTGATTTTTTTTGTGCGTGAAATTTTAGTTAAGGTCGTACTTACGGTTAACGTTGAAGAAGAATAGCGAACCGTTGATGACCATAATGATGGCCGAGAAAATGAAAATTGCTCGGTAATCAAAGAGGTTGGCAACAACCGCCCCAAGCATTGGGCCTAAGACGGACCCGATTGCCTGGAAGGATTGGTTATAAGAAAAGACTCGGGAAACCATGTCACCCGAGACATTTCGGGAGAGCAGGGTTTGAATGGCGGGGAGCATCGTTGCATCTGCGATTCCAATCGTAAAGCGCAAAGCAATTAAGGCGATGACAGAGGTGACAAAGGCGGTTGGCACAAAGGCCAAGACTGCTAGGACAAAGCCGGATTGAATCATGTACTTTGTGCCAATTTTGTCACCTAATTTGCCAAAGGTTGGGGCAAAAATGACGGTCGCCAAACCAGGCATGGCAGCGACTACCCCAGCAACGAAGGTCACATTGCCGTGGTTATGCAAGACCTCTCGAACAAAGAGTGAGACAATCGGGTTGATGGACATGTTCACGGTTTGAATCAAAAGGGTTGTAACAAAGAGGGCGACTAGTAAGTCTTTTTTAGGAAGGTTTTTCCAAGTTGTCTTAGGCTGTTGGTCCTCTTTTTTAACTGGTTCGACTTTCTTTTCGTCGACAAAGAACCAGATGAAGAAGAAGACGATTAGCAAAATAATCCCAGTAATGTGAAAAAGGGTTTGGTAGGAAACGATTGAGGCCATCGCGCCACCGAAAAGAGGACCGACGAGGCTTCCACCGGTAAAGCCAGTGACGACAATGCCAAGGGCCCGACCAACGTGTTCCTTTGGTGTCTGAGTAGCAATCAGGGCATTTGAGTTCGATACAAAGCCGCCGAGACCACCTTGAATAGCTCGAAGCAAGAGGAGCTCCCAGATGTTTTGGGTGAAGCCCATCAAAAAGAGGGTAACGGCCATTCCAGAAGCAGCCCGCATCATCATGAGTTTGCGGCCCTTCACATCGGCGACCTTTCCCCAAAACGGCGAGACAATGGCTGTGACTAAGAAGTTGATGGCGTAGGCAGCGCCAGAGTAAAAGGTAAGTTCTGTTTTAGAAAAGTTCCCTAAGGTGTCAATGTAAAGGGACATAAAGGGGAGGATTTCAGAAAAAGCGACTCCGGTCATAAAGACGGCCAGCCAGACAATCCAAACGTTTCTTTTCCAATTGATTTCAGAAGTGGCTTCGGTCATGGTGGTTCCTCCAAGTGTTACAAGAAATTCCTACTGTGCTAAGAAATTAGTCTACTCTTTTTTTAGTGAATTTGCACGGGTTTGCACTTGTGAAAAATGAGGGCTGAATAGTTCACAAATATTGGAATAAAAGTTGCTAGAAGAGTTTAAATCTAAGTTAAATCGGGGCTTGTTCACTCTTTTGTTTTAACTTATAATATAAGTTACCTACATACTTTTACAAGGTCGCTTTTAGGTAGCACAAGCGACCAATTTCACTCAGGCAACGACTGGGCAAAATTTGGCAAAGGATGGTCCAATCGATGACTAAGTACAAGGAATATACAGCAGACCAGGTAATGGAGCTTGTTTCGGGTTACATGCCTGAAGGGCAAGTCCAACAAGTAAAGAAAGCCTACCAGTGGGCCAAGGACTTACACAAGGACCAAAAACGCCATTCTGGTGAACCTTATATTATCCACCCAATCCAGGTTGCCGGTATTTTGGCCGAATTGAAGATGGATGCACCAACAATTATTGCCGGGTTCTTGCACGATATTGTTGAAGATACTCCAGTGTCATTAGAAGACGTTAATGACCGCTTTGGTGAGGTGATTACCCGGATTGTTGATGGGGTGACCAAGCTATCCAAGATTAAGTACCAGGATTCTAAAGTCCAACTAGCTGAAAACCACCGGAAGCTTTTGCTGGCAATGGCCAAGGATATCCGGGTGATTATCGTCAAGTTGGCTGATCGGCTGCACAACATGCGGACTCTGTCGGCTTTACGACCTGATAAGCAACGGCGGATTGCCACTGAAACCTTATCGATTTATGCACCACTAGCAGACCGACTTGGTATTTCGGCCATTAAGTGGGAGCTAGAGGATATGTCCTTGTCGGTTCTTGAACCTGATGCTTACCACCAAATTGCTGGTAAGATGGATATGAAACGTGAAGAACGGCTTCAATCAATCCAAAAGGCTGTCGACCAAATTGAGACCAGCATCCAAGACCTTGGCCTTGAAAATGTGGTGGTTTATGGCCGGCCGAAGCACATTTACTCAATTTATCGAAAGTTAGTTGATAAGCATAAGTCCTTTAGTGAGATTTATGATTTGTCAGCGGTCCGGGTATTGACCAATTCGATTCCGGATACTTATGCCGTCCTGGGTGCGATTCATGCCCACTGGACACCAATTCCAGGTCGGTTTAAGGACTACATTGCCTTACCAAAGCCAAACGGTTACCAGTCACTGCACACGACAGTGATTGGACCGGCTGGTCGGCCAATGGAAGTTCAAATCAGAACCCACGCTATGCACCAAGTTGCCGAGTACGGGGTTGCGGCCCACTGGGCCTACAAGCAAAATGGTGGAACTTCGGATTCATCAGCTGACGTGGAAGATCAAAGTGAAAAAGCTTTGAACGTTATCCAAGGAATCTTGGAATTGCAAGAATCAACTACAGATGCCCAGGAATTTATGGACTCTGTTCAAGCCGACCTCTTTGTCGACCGGGTTTATGCCTTTTCTCCAGCCGGAGATGTCTATGAATTGCCAAAAAACGCTAGTCCACTCGATATGGCCTTTGCCATTCATTCCAATGTTGGAACAGCAACAACCGGGGCTAAGGCGAACGGACGAATTGTCCCTTTGGATTATGAAATCCAAAACGGTGACATTATGGAAATCTTAACCAGTCCAAATGCTAAGCCATCTCGGGATTGGTTAGACCTCGTCACAACCCGGAAGGCCCGTCACAAGATTAAGCAGTACTTGAAGAAGCTCGACCGGGAAGATAATATTCAAAGCGGTTTTGATGCAGTTGCCCGGGCCTTATTTGAAACCCACTACGATTCAACTAAGTTCATGTCTGATGAACAGTTGGCCGGAGTGGCAGAAACCTTGCAGGTTGGTACTCGGGAAGATCTCTTGGCTAGTGTTGGTTATGGGGACTTGTCTCGCTTAGCGGTTGCCAAGGAATTAACCAAGCATGTCCGCGAAGAACAAGAGGCGGCGGAAGCAGATGACTTGCAAAAGAAACTGCTAGAAGATGGCGAGGCGATTAAGTCTGATACCCAGCCACCAAAACGTAAGGTTAAGTCCGACCGTCAATCTGATGTTGTCATTGCTGGAGTCGATAACCTTTTGGTTCGTTTGTCTGGTTGCTGTACGCCAGTTCCGGGTGACCCAGTAACAGGTTATATTTCACAAGGCCGGGGAATTGCAGTCCACCGTTTTGACTGTCCTAACATTCATGCTGCCCAGCAAAAGGGCCAGCGGTTAGTTGATGTGATTTGGGCGGATGAAAACGGTCAACGACCTGATTACACCGCTGATTTAACCATCCATGCCGAAAACGAAAACGGAATCTTGAACAGCATTTTGCGGTCGCTAAATGCTAAGACCCGGTTTATTAAAGAAATAAACGGGCATGTTACCAAGGGGGGCATGGTTCAGGTTCGAGCCTCAATCGGAGTTTCCAATGTGGCCCAGCTTCATGGCATCATGGATGCTTTGGCAGCTGAGCACTCGGTTTATGACGTAAAAAGAACCATCCATTAAGCATTGTTAGAACAAAAAAACCAGGAAGCAATCTCAATTGATTTTGAGAAAGCTTTCTGGTTTTTTATTTGCTTATTTTTTAAGCCAATAGACGAGACCGAATGGAATCGTTGATTCTGTTCCCTTCAAAATCCGACCGACGTTGTTGCGGTGCCGGTAAAAGACAAAGACGGTCAAGACGATGGCGACAATTGATAAAATCCAGTCTTGGTAGTAAAAGACGGACATCACCGTTGCAAAGGTAAAACCGACCATTGAGGCAACGGAAACCATTGAAAAGAGAGTTAGGCAAATGATAAAGGTTGCACAAACCATTAAAAACAATGGCAAATTGTAAACGGATAGGACCCCGGCTGAAACGGCCACGGCCTTACCACCCTTGAAGCCAATCCAAATTGAAAAAGTGTGGCCCAAGATAGCAAAGAGACCAACCAACATCACGTTGACGTGGTGCCAGCCAAAGAAGGATGGTAAAAGGGCAGCTAAAGTGCCCTTAAGGATATCTAAGATTAAGACAATCACACCAGGAACCGGTCCTAAAATTCGAAAGGCATTTGTCGTACCGATGTTACCTGACCCTTCAGTCCGGATGTCTTTATGGTAGAAAACTTTTCCTAACCAGTACCCTGGAACCATTGACCCTAAGAGGTAGGCCAAGGCCAGGATGATTGCAATTTTTAACATAAATGAACTCCTTAGTAAAAAAGAAACAGCTTTTATATTTTACCATAGAATTAATTTGGCCCAAATAAATTTTGATCTTGGCTTAAGGTCTGCTCGTTACTGTATTTAAAAAGAGAATTTGTCTGATAGGAAATTTTCCTATTGTCAGTTTGAAAATTTTAATCTATGATTAAGTAGATTATCGAATCTCTTTTAGGTCTAAAAGGGTGACGAAAATACACGTTAAGGGAAGATAACCGTGCCAAAGCAAACACATTACGATGCAGATTCAATCAAAATTTTAGAGGGACTGGAAGCCGTTCGCAAGCGACCTGGAATGTATATTGGGTCGACTGATGGTCGGGGTCTCCACCACTTGGTTTATGAAATTGTCGATAATGCGGTCGACGAAGCCCTAGGTGGCTTTGGAAACGATATCCGCGTTACCATTGAAGAAAATAATGCCATTACGGTCCAAGACTTTGGTCGAGGAATGCCAGTTGCGATGCACTCGTCTGGGAAGCCTACGCCTGAAGTTATTTTGACCGTTTTGCACGCCGGTGGAAAGTTCGGTCAGGGTGGGTACGCCACTTCTGGGGGCCTTCATGGGGTTGGTTCTTCTGTTGTGAATGCCTTGTCGGAATCACTGAAGGTAACGATTGTCCGTGATGGTCACCGTTTTGAAGAAAGTTTTGAAAATGGTGGAAAGCCAATTGGGACGTTGAACGACCTTGGTGCCACCAAGGACTCAACTGGGACAATTGTGACCTTTAAGCCGGATGCTTCCATCTTTTCAACGACTGTTTTCAAATTTGATACCTTAGCTGAACGCTTGCGGGAAGCGGCCTTTTTGATGTCTGGTGTTAAGTTTACTTTGACGGATAAGCGGGTTGAGCCAGTTCGCGAAGAAATTTACCACTATGACCACGGTCTTCAATCATTCGTTGAATTCTTAAACGAAGAAAAAGAGGGCTTGGGCCCAATTATGACCTTCGAAGGCAACCAAGATGGGATTTTGGTTGATGTGGCTGCCCAGTATAACGATGGTTATTCTGAAACGCTTTTGTCCTTTGTTAACAATGTCCGAACCCAAGACGGTGGAACTCATGAAATGGGCTTCCGCTCAGCTTGGACGAAGGCCTTTAACGAATATGCCCGCCGGGTGAATTTGTTAAAGGAAAAGGACAAGAACCTAGAAGGGTCTGATGTCCGTGAAGGACTGTCAGCCGTTATTTCACTGCGAGTTCCTGAAGAAATCTTGCAGTTTGAAGGGCAGACTAAGGATAAGTTGGGAACCACCGAAGCCCGAGCAGCGGTTGATGGGGTTGTCAACGAAACACTGTCACGGTTCTTGCTTGAAAATGGGGACTTTGGTCAAAAAATTGTCCGCAAGGCCTTGCGGGCCAGGGAAGCCAGAGAAGCAGCTCGGAAGGCTCGAGAAGAGTCTCGGACTGGTAAGACCAAGGGGAAGCGTGACCGCTTACTTTCAGGTAAGCTGGCTCCTGCTCAGTCAAAAAATGCCGATAAGAACGAACTGTTCTTGGTCGAGGGTGATTCGGCCGGTGGTTCTGCTAAGCAGGGCCGGGACCGGAAGTTCCAAGCAATCCTGCCATTACGTGGAAAGGTCTTGAACACCCAAAAGGCTAAGTTGGCAGATATTTTAAAGAACGAAGAAATTTCGACTCTGATCTATGCCATTGGTGGTGGGGTCGGACCAGACTTTAACCTTAAAAACGCGGCCTTTAGTAAGATTATCATCATGACCGATGCCGATGATGATGGGGCTCACATCCAAACCTTGCTGTTGACCTTCTTCTACAAGTACATGCGGCCTTTGATTGAAGCAGGTCGGATTTACATTGCCTTGCCACCGCTTTACCGCGTTAAGTACCGCGGTAAGAAGGATGATTCCTTTGCTTGGACCAACGATGAGCTGGCAGAAATTACGTCAGCATCGAAGACTAAGTACGAATTGACCCGGTTTAAGGGACTTGGTGAAATGAACGCTTCGTTGCTCTGGGAAACCACGATGGACCCCGAGTCACGGACGCTAATCCGGGTTAAAATTGATGACGCCATGTTGGCTGAAAAGCGGGTAACGACCTTGATGGGTGATAAAGTTGACCCTCGCCGTCAGTGGATTGAACAAAACGTTCAATTTACCTTGGAAGAAGACGGGTCAATCTTGGATAACATCGCTGCTGGTGGTGATTCTGGTGCTAACGCCCAGGTCTTTGAACAAGTAATGGCTGGTAAGACACCCAGCCAGGCCCAAGAAGACGTAGAAGAAAGTTTAGCCGAAAGTACCACGACTGAGCAGACCGCTAAGTCAGAGACTAAGAAGGCTTCCACACCAGCAACAAAGGCTAAGGATACCAAGCAGAGTGATGATGGTTCATCTGATTCCTCAAGCTTTGAGAACTTGGATCTCTTTTAATACTGAAACTAGAAAGGATGGGGGATTGTCAGTATGGCAGACCGCATTACTGAGCTCTCGTTAGAAGCCGTAATGGGCGAACGATTCGGGCGCTACTCAAAATATATTATTCAAGAACGGGCCTTGCCGGATATCCGTGATGGGTTGAAGCCAGTCCAGCGGCGGATTTTATTTGCCATGGACCAAGACTCGAATACTTACGACCACCCTTACCGGAAGTCGGCTAAGTCAGTTGGAAACGTGATGGGTAACTTTCACCCCCACGGTGATTCATCAATTTACGAAGCGATGGTCCGCTTGTCACAAGACTGGAAAGTTCGCGAACCGTTAATCGATATGAACGGGAACAACGGGTCAGTCGATAATGACCCGGCCGCTGCTATGCGGTATACCGAGTCACGGTTGACCAAGGTCTCAGGCGAAATCTTGAAGGACCTGGCCCAAGACACGGTTGAGATGGTCTTGAACTTCGATGACACTTCCTATGAACCAACGGTTTTGCCATCGCGGATTCCAAACCTCTTTGTTAACGGGGCAACTGGGATTTCGGCTGGTTATGCGACGGATATTCCACCGCATAACTTGAAAGAAATTAACCAGGCCTTGGTTTATTTGCTAGACCATCCTGATGCTTCTTTGGCAGCTTTGATGAAGTACGTCAAGGGACCAGACTTTCCAACTGGTGGAATTATCCAGGGAATTGACGGGATTAAGCAGGCTTATGAAACTGGTCGGGGTCGGGTGGTTGTCCGGGCCAAGACCGAAGTTTCTGACCTAAAGGGCGGTAAGCAAAAGATTGAAATTACCGAATTGCCTTATGAAGTCGTTAAGTCAAGTCTGGTTGCTAAGATTGATGCGATCCGCGTTAACAAAGAAGTTGCCGGCATTTCTGAAGTTCGTGATGAATCGGACCGAGAGGGAATGTCGATCGTCATCGAATTGACCCGAGACGCTTCAGCTGACGGGATTTTGACTTACCTCTTTAAAAAGACTGACCTGCAGATTTCTTATAACTTCAACATGGTCGCTATCCACGACCAACGGCCAGTTTTGGTGACTTTGAAAGACGGCTTGCAGGCTTTCTTAGACTTTCGTAAGTCGGTGGTTTTGAAGCGGTCAGCTTACGACTTGAAGAAGGCTCAGGCCCGTCAACACATCGTTGAAGGCTTGATTCGCATGCTGTCAATTTTGGACCAGGTGGTTGATACCATCCGGGCTTCTAAGAACCGGAAGGATGCAACGCAAAACTTGGTCGAAAAGTTTGACTTTACCAAGGAACAGGCTGAAGCAATCGTGACCTTGCAACTTTACCGGTTGACGAACACGGATGTGACTCAGCTCCAAGATGAGCACCAACAATTGGCTGAAAAGATTGCGGAATTGCAAAAGATTTTGAACGAGGAAGACGCCTTGCATGGTGTAATCCGGGAAGAATTAAAGGCAATTACCAAGACCTATGCCACGCCACGTTTGACTGAAATCGAAGAAAAGATTCAGTCCCTTGTGATTGATACGGCTGTGACTGTCCCAGATGAAGACGTTCGGATTATCGTTTCCAAGAATGGTTATGCTAAGCGGTCATCACTGCGGTCTTATAAGGCTTCATCAGCCGAAAACGGTTTGGCCGAAGATGATCCGATTATTTTGGAACAAACGGCCAATACGACCCAACACTTACTCTTGTTTACCAACTTAGGTAACTTGATTTACCGACCAATTTACGAATTGGCTGAGTATAAGTGGAAGGAACCGGGGGAACACTTCTCTCAGGCGCTTTCAAACTGGGATAGCCGGGAAGAAATTATCCAAGCCTTTGTTATTCAAGATGTTGACAGTGAACAAAAGTTTATGCTGGCTTCAAACGACGGCTTGATTAAACAGAGCTTGGTGAAGGACTTGGTACCAAAGTCTTATAAGAAGAAGTCAGCGACCGTGATGAAGCTGAAGAAAGATGATTCTCGAGTCGTTGCTGTTCAGCTAATGAATGGGGAACAAGAAGTCCTAGTCTTTGCCAAGACTGGTTTGGCCTTGCGCTTTGCAGTAGAAGACGTACCAGTCGTTGGTGCGCGGACTGCTGGTGTGAAGGCGATTAAACTTGGTGTGGGGGATACAGTGGTTAATGTGGCCGCCTTATCCACAACGAGCAAGTACTTTGTCTTGGTAACGAACCAAGGAACCTTTAAGTACAGCGGAATTGAAGAAATTAGCTTAGGCCACCGGTCTAACAAGGGAATGCAAGTCTTGAGCCCTCGTAAGACGGTTGATTATCAAATTGCTGCAGCGGCAGTTATTGGTCAAGAAGATTTGGCCTTGAAGATTACAACCGACCGGTTGAAAGACTTTGACATCCAGTTAGCCGACCACTCGGTTGCTAGCCGGACCAGTAATGGCCAAGCATTGATTGACCCTCAAAAAGACGGTCAAGCTGCTAAAATTTCGGTTTTAAATTTAAGTGAAAATGACTAGGCAAGACTAGGTCATCCACGGTACAATCAAAGAGAATAAAAAAACTACGCGTTAGTAGTTAAGGAGTTAAAGATGGCAAATATTCAAGTTTTTGGACACAAGAACCCTGATACTGATACAGTTGCATCTGCTATGGGCGCAGCTGACTTGTTGAAGCAACAAGGAGTGGACACAACCCCAGTTGCCCAAGGTAAGCCAAATGCGGAAACGCAATTTGCTTTGGACCACTTTGGTTTGGAAGCCTTGCCTGTGATTGATAAGGCAGAAACAGAAGAAGTTGTCTTGGTTGACCACAACGAAGCAGCCCAGTCAGTTGACAACTTGGCTGATGTTCAAGTTTATGGGATTTATGACCACCACAAGTTTTCATTTGAAAACGCAACCCCACTTTACATTACGGCTAAGCCTTGGGGTTCTGTTTCAACGATCTTATACTTTGAATACAAGCAAGCTGGCTTGACGATTCCTGCCAAGGTGGCCGGAATGTTGGCTTCTGGTTTGATTTCAGATACTTTGTTGCTCAAGAGCCCAACGACGACTGACTATGACCGTCAAGCTTTGCCTGAATTGGCCAAGGTGGCCGGCGAAGATGATATCGAAGCCTATGGTTTGGCGATGTTGAAGGCTGGTACTGACTTGTCAACTCGGTCAGATGAAGAATTGTTGGAAGGGGACGCTAAGTCCTTTACTATGGGTTCTCACGACTTCCGGATTGGCCAAGTCAACACGGTTGATATTGATGATGTCTTGGCCCGCCAAGCTGGTTTGGAAGAAGCTATCAAGGCTTCTGGTTATGAAGATTTCTTGTTTGTCATTACTGACATCTTGAACTCAAATTCAAAGGCTTTGTACCTTGGGGACGCTCCTGAAGCCATTGAAAAGGCCTTTTCACAAAAGCTTGAAAACAATGTGATTGATTTGCCAGGGGTTGTTTCTCGTAAGAAGCAAGTTGTCCCACCATTGCAAGGCCAGTTTTAAGCAAAGTTGAGTGCGGTTTCTAATTTAAGAAAATCTTAAAAAAGGTCTTTACAGCCGTACTGGAACCATGTATAATACTATCTTGTATTGACAAGCAAATAAATTCTTATTTAAAAAATAAACACTGAGGAGCAAGGACTATGCGTATTCATGTCGTATTAGGCAATGACGAAACAGGAGAACGGATCTACTTGACGTCAAAGAACCGTCGTAACACCCCTGATCGTTTGGAGTTGAAGAAGTACTCACCAAAACTTCGTAAGGTTGTAACTTTTAAGGAGATCAAGTAATGGCTAAGAAATCAAAGATTGCAAAAGCAAAGCAACGTGAAGCCTTGGTTGCTAAGTACGCTGACAAGCGTGCAGCTTTGAAGGCTAAGGGTGATTACATTGGATTGGCTGCTTTGCCAAAGGATTCATCACCAGTTCGTTTGCACAACCGTGACCAAATTGATGGTCGCCCACACGCATACATGCGTGAATTCGGAATGTCACGTTTGAACTTCCGTCAATTGGCACACAAGGGTCAAATTCCTGGTGTTCGTAAGGCTTCATGGTAAGCTTTCATTAGTTGATTTAAAAACCACAGCTTGGCTGTGGTTTTTTTGTTACTCACCTTGCTTTTAGACCCAAAATCAGCTATGATAATAGTAGTCAATTTACATAGAGTGTAAATGAGCGGGTCAGAGGAAATTGACCGGCTCATTTTTTATGGTAGAAAGTAGGGAGTTTGGATGGCACAAGCAAAAAACCAGGCCCTCCTTGACATCTTAAACCCAATTATTGAAGAGCAAGGTTTACTCTTGTGGGATTTAACTGTTAAGCGGGTCGGCGGTCAAAAGACCGTCCAAGTCTTAGTTGATTTGCCAGAACATCAAAACATTTCCATGGCCCAAATTACTGACTTTACTCAGTTGGTGAATGAGGCCTTGGATAGTGCAGAAGTTGATCCGGTTCCTGGTGAATATATGTTAGATATTGCATCACCTGGATTGGACCGGTCGCTTTCAGAACCTTGGCAGTTTGCCTGGGTGAAGGAAGCGGGAGACCCAATTTCAGTTTCACTCTTTGCTGCTAAGAACGGGCAAAAGCAGTGGACTGGTGACTTGGTTGATTTGTCAGATGACAAATTAATTCTGCAAGTCGAAAAAGACCAGTTAGAAGTAACCTTTGATGAAATTGCCAAGGCCGTTGTGGCCGTCCAATTTTAATGTGATTGAAAGTGGAGTAAGCAGATGAGTAAAGAATTAGTACTAGCCTTAGATGCCTTAGAGCAAGAACGAGGAATTGACCGTGCAATCGTGGTTGAAGCCTTGGAAAATGCTTTGAAGGCTGCCTATAAGAAGCAATACAATGCCGCTCAAAACGTTGAAGCAACATTTGACGATAAGAAGGGGCAAATGAAGATCAAGCAAGTCAAGTTGGTTGTCTTAGACGAAGACTTGGTTGACCCTGATACTGAAATTTCATTGACGGAGGCCTTGAAGATTAACAAGGCCTATGAAGCCGGCGATGAAATCCGCTTTGACGTTACGCCAAAGGACTTCGGTCGGATGGCTGCCCAAGCAGCTAAGCAAGTCATTGTGCAAAAGATGCGTGAAGCGAGTCGTCAAGCAGTTTATGACCGCTTCCAAGACTATGAAGGCGAAATTATTACTGGTGAAGTGGAACGGGAAGACAACCGCTTCTTGTACGTGATGTTGCCAGGTCAACAAGAAGCCGTGATGGCCCCAAGTGACCGGATGCAAACGGAAACTTACCGGATGCGAGAACGGATCAAGGTTTTGGTTAACAAGGTTGATAATTCCTTGAAGGGCCCACAAATCTTTGTTTCTCGGACTGCCCCTGACTTGGTTAAGCGCTTGTTTGAACAAGAAGTTCCTGAAGTTTATGATGGAACAGTTGAAATTGTCTCAATTTCTCGTGAAGCCGGTGACCGGTCAAAGATCGCCGTTTATACCCACGATGCTGACTTGGACCCAGTTGGGGCCTTGGTTGGACAACGGGGTGGCCGGGTCCAAGCCGTTGTGACGGAACTTGGTGGTGAACACATGGATATTGTGGAATGGGTGGAAGATGAAGCCCAATACATCGCCAACGCCTTGAACCCTGCCGAAGTAACGGATGTGATTTTTGACCCTGAAAATGAGCAAGCTGTCACAGTCATCGTGCCTGATGACCAGTTGTCACTTGCCATTGGTAAGAAGGGACAAAACGCCCGTTTGGCTGCCCGCTTGACTGGCTTTAAGATTGACATCAAGCCTGAAAGTGAAGCCAGCGACTTGGCTGTTAACCAAGCACCTGCAGATGAAGAGGTTGCTGATGAAGCACCTATGGAAGACCAGGTTGAAGAAGACAACCAAGAAGCAGGCGACCAAGACTAAGTATTAGAGGAGGTTCTTCGATGAAAACTCGGAAAGTGCCCTTAAGAAAAGATATTGTAACTGGTGAGATGTTTGCCAAAAAGGACCTGGTCCGGGTCGTTAAAAATAAGGAAGGTGAGGTCTTTTTAGACCCAACTGGTAAGAAAAACGGCCGAGGGGCTTATATCTCTTTGGACCGGAAAGTTGCCAAGCAAGCAAAAGACCAGCATGTCTTTGAAAAGGCCTTTGGGATCGAAATTGACCCGGCTTTTTACGAAGAACTCTATGCCTATGTTGACCACCAGCAGGCTCGTAAGGAACTTTTTGAAGATGAACAGTAAGGACAAAGTTCTACAATTACTGGGGCTGGCAAAACGCGCCAACGCACTGATTTTAGGAACCAGCGACACACTTTCGGCTATTCAAAGCCAAAGTGTTCAAGTTGCTTTCTTTCCAAAAGATGGTGGGGCAAGCCAGCACAAAAAGTTTCGCGATAAAGCGACCTACTACCACGTCTTGTTAGTCGAAGACTATAGCAAAGACGAAATTAGCCAGGCAATTGGTCAAAACCGTTCAATTATTGCGGTTCAAAACGCCGGCTTTGCAAAGAAGATTAAACAATTACTTGAAGAAAAGGAGCGGAATTAATGGCAGAAGAAAAGAAGTTCTCAGGTTCCAACCGACCTGCTCGAAAACAGGCTGTGCCTGAACGAAAAGAATTGCCAGCATCACAACGCCGGCACGCCGCTAAGCTATCAGATGACGCTAAGCCACAAAACGGGGGTCGCCCACGGGCAAAGGCTCAGGGGGATAACAACCGCCGGAACAACAATAATAACCGGTCAAACGGACAAGGTGGTCAAAATAACAACCGTCGCCGTCCAAATGGCGACCGTAATAACCAAAGCCAAAGTGCTGGCCGTCCAATGGTCCGCGCTAAGAAGTCTTGGTCAACCAAGCCTCGTGAGGGTCAGATTAACTATTCTGAAAAGAAAGATGACAGTCTAAAGGAATACGTTTCTGAAAACAACAAGGCCAAGGCTAAGAAGCAAGAAGCCAAGAAGCCAGCTGCGAAAAAGCCGGCAACTTCTGCAGACAAGAAGCCAGCTGCAGCCAACACCAACTCCGGTTCTGGCCGTTTTGGTGGATCCCTTGCTTCAGGTAATAACTCTGCTCGCAACAACACCCGTAAGCGCAATACCAACGGAACGGGTCAACAGACCCCTCGTCGCAATGATAAGCCGCATGGTTCTAAGAAGGCTCGACGGATTGCTGCTAAGCAAGCCCCTAAGAAGCCAGCAACTGTTCGTAAGGAACAGCCATTGCCAGAAGTTTTGGAATACAAGGTTGGAATGAACGTCCAAGACTTGGCCAAGATTTTGCACCGTGATGCCACTGAAATCATCAAGAAGTTGTTCTTACTTGGTGTGGTTACCAACCAAAACCAGTCATTGGATGAAGATACCATTGAAGTTTTGGCTGCTGATTACGGCATTGAAGCCAAGCAAAAAGAAGAAGAAGATGTGGCCGATATCGACCGGTTCTTCGATGATGAAACCATCAACGAAGATGCCTTGGAAGACCGTGCTCCTGTTGTAACCATCATGGGACACGTTGACCACGGTAAGACGACCTTGTTGGATTACTTGCGTAAGACCAACGTGACAGCCGGTGAAGCTGGTGGAATCACTCAGCACATCGGTGCCTACCAGGCCCGTTTGAATGATAAGTTGATTACCTTCTTGGATACCCCAGGTCACGCGGCCTTTACTGAAATGCGTGCCCGTGGTGCTAACATCACGGATATCACTGTTTTGGTGGTTGCTGCTGATGATGGTGTTCAACCACAGACAATTGAAGCAATCCACCACGCTAAGGCTGCTGGAACGCCAGTGATTGTTGCCGTGAACAAGATTGATAAGGAAGGGGCTAACCCTGAACAAGTCATGAACGAATTGATGGCCCATGACTTGGTTCCTGAAGAATACGGTGGTGACACCATCTTCGTTAAGATCTCAGCTAAGATGGGACAAAACGTTGATAAGTTGCTTGAAATGATCTTGTTGGAAGCTGAAGTGCTTGAATTGAAGGCTGACCCAACGCAACCAGCCCGTGGTTCTGTTATCGAAGCCCGGTTGGACAAGGGCCGCGGTCCTGTTTCAACTGTTTTGATCCAACAAGGAACTTTGCATGTTGGAGACCCAATCGTTGTCGGAAACACTTATGGTCGTGTCCGGACAATGACGAACGAAAATGGTCAAGATATCGAAGCTGCTAAGCCAGCAACGCCTGTTCAAATCACTGGTTTGAACGACGTACCACAAGCTGGTGACCGCTTCATCGTCATGGCCGATGAAAAGACTGCTCGTGCCGCTGGTGAAGAACGTGCCAAGCGTGCCCGTGAAGAAGTCCGTAACGCTGGTTCAGTTGTTACCTTGGATACCTTGTTTAACACGATGGCTGAAAATGCAATGAAGACGGTTCCGGTTATCGTGAAGGCCGATGTTCAAGGATCTGTTGAAGCCTTGACAGGTTCATTGAAGAAAATTGAAGTCGACGGTGTCCGTGTTGATGTCGTTCACGCTGCTGTTGGTGCAATTAATGAATCAGATGTTTCACTTGCTGAAGCATCTGGCGCCATTATCCTTGGCTTTAACGTTCGCCCAACACCATTTGCTAAGAACCAGGCCAACACTGATAAGATTGACATGCGGTTCTACTCAGTCATCTATGACGCCATTGATGACGTGACCGCTGCCATGAAGGGTCAACTTGAACCAGTTTATGAAGAACGTGTAATTGGTCAAGTGGTTGTTAAGGAACTCTTCAAGTTCTCAAAGGTTGGAACCATTGCTGGTGCTAGCGTTGAAGAAGGTAAGATTACCAAGGATTCAAAGGTCCGCATCGTTCGCGATGGTACGGTCATTTACGATGGTGAATTGGCTTCCTTGCAACGTGGTAAAGATGCTGTTAACGAAGTTAAGTTCGGTTACGAATTTGGTTTCACTGTTAATAAGTTCAACGATATCAAGCCTGGTGATACTGCCGAAGCTTATATCATGGAAGAAGTTAAGCCTAAGTAAGCTTTCTTCTTAGGAGGACACAATGGCAAATCCACAACGCGCTGGGCGGTTGGCCCAGGAAATTCAAAAAGACATCACCGACTTAATTTTAAAGCGGGTTAATGACCCTCGCGTCCAAGACGTGACGGTTACTTCTGTGGAAGTCTCTGGTGACTTGCAGATTGCAACAATCTACTATTCAATTTTGTCAGACTTAGCTTCTGACCGGAAAAAGGCCCAGGCCGGCTTAGAAGCCGCCTCAGGCTTGATCCGTCGTGAATTGGGAAGTCGGTTGACGGTTTATAAAATTCCTGAAATTCACTTTGTCTTGGATAATTCAATCCAATATGGTGACCATATTGAGGACTTAATCCGTCAGTTGCACCAAAAGGATTAATCAAAAAGAACCCGGCAGGGTTCTTTTTTTATGGGGTAAAATAGTTTCTTTCTAAAGTGAGGAAAAATCAGCTTTATTTCTAATTGTTTCATCATCTTTCTCTGTTATTTCTTATCTTTTTTGTGTAAACTAAGTACCAAGGATATTTACTAGACAACGAAAGTTAAATTGTTGCTTTATTAATAAAGGAGTTGCTTATGTCTGAAGAACCAATCTTACCCGTTAATTCAAAAATTGAGGACCTGGCACCGGATAAATTGCTGGCCTTTCAGCGGTCGGTGTCAGGTATTCCAGAAATTGTTTCATTAACCTTTGGCGAACCGGGTTTTGATACGCCAGACGTCATTAAAGAAGCAACGAAAAAAGCCATCGATGACAACCGGTCCCACTATGGCACTTCTCAAGGAGAGCCTGCCTTGCGCCAAGCAGTTTTGGATTATATGAAAGACCGCTATGACCTTGATTATCCAGGAATTGAAAATGTCGTGGTTACCTCTGGGGTAACCGAAGCAATGGCAGCAATCTTTAAAGCTTTGCTGGAACCAGGTGATGGTCTCTTGGTTCCAGACCCTGCTTACGGGTCGTACTTTTCATCGTTGAGCATTGCCGGTGGGGTGGTTGTGCCAATTGATACGGCTAAAAAACATTACAAGATTACGCCTGAAACCGTCAAAGAAACAATTGCTGAAGCGACGGTACCAGTCAAGGCCATCTTGTTTAATTACCCCAATAACCCAACTGGAGTGACGTATACGAAAGAAGAGCTGGAAGCCTTAGCCCAAGTCTTTGAAGAAGAGCAAATCTGGGTTGTTTCCGATGAAATCTATGCTGAACTGACTTACGGGCAAGACCACTTCTCAATGGGAAAGCTCTTACCGGATCAGACCCTTGTTGTGAACGGTTTGTCCAAGTCCCATGCGATGACCGGTTACCGGGTTGGCTTTGTCTTGGGACCAAAAGCGGTGATTGATATTGTGCAAAAGCCACACGGATCTTTCAGCTTTTCAATCCCAACCTTTATCCAAGATGGGGCGGTGGCCGCTTTGCAAATGAAGCGGGCTGACTTAGATTATATGAAAGAAGCCTATCAAAAGCGGCGGGATTACGCGACACCAATCTTGCGAGAACTCGGTTTTGACCTTGTTTCCCCAGAAGGGGCCTTCTACCTCTTTGCCAAAATCCCAGCCGACTTTGGTACCGATGGGTGGGACTTTGCTGAACACTTGGCCCATGATGCCAAAGTAGCGGTGATTCCTGGAGCAGGATTCTCACACTTCCCTGAAGCCAACCAATTTATTCGAATCTCTTATGCTGCCGACGAAACTGCCTTACATGAAGGCTTGGACCGGATTAAAACTTATATTGAAAAAAGCCGAGCAAATCGGTAAAATAAAGACCGACCAAAACGACTTGGCCGGTTTTTATTTGTTAAAGGAGCATGAAATGGCAACAAGCAAGCACCCCGAACTATCGGGCCTACTAGTAGTGAATAAGCCAAAGGGCGTCACCTCTTTTGGTGTAGTTGCCAAATTACGTGGGGCTTCTGGCCAACGCAAGATTGGCCATGCCGGGACTCTGGACCCAAACGTCGATGGCGTTTTAGTGGTTGCTTTAGGGAAGGCCACCAAACTAATTGACCTTTTACAAACCCGGCCCAAAAGATATTCGGGTACGGTGACCTTTGGTTATGCCACGGAAAGCCAGGATGCTGATGGGACAGTGGTGGAAGACCAGCCGTTGACTGAGGCCCTTGATCAGGTAGCCCTTGACCAGGCGATGGTTGACCTGACTGGTGACATTATTCAGATTCCGCCGATTTATTCGGCAGTGAAAGTTAATGGCAAGCGCTTGTACGAATATGCCCGGGCGGGTGAAGAAGTCGAACTGCCAAAGCGCCAGGCGACGATTTACCGCTTTGACCAGACGTCACCACTAATGTGGGTAAAAGGCGAATCTTACATGCAAATGGACTTTGTTGCCGAAGTCTCGAAGGGGACTTATATCCGGACCTTGGCCTATGACTTAGGCCAAAAGCTTGGATTGCCGGCAACGATGACGGCCCTCCGCCGCGAATCGGGGTCGGGCTTTGATTTGACGGAAGCGACGGACTTGGCCGACTTGCAAGCAATGCCTTTTGAAGACTTGGTTGGAAAAATCAAACCAATTGAGTCGGTTTTGACCTGGCCAAAAAAGAACTTGGATGACGATGAGTACTTTGCTGTTAAAAATGGTCAAAAAATTGGCCCAGACCGCTGGCCAAAGACAGAAGCAGGTTACTACCAAGCTTATTACCAGGACGAATTAATCGCGGTTTACGCCTTTGATGATAGTCCTGACCAGCAGTGCTGGCGGTCGCGGTACTTTTTTGGCTAACCTAGTTGCTTGATACTCCAGCAAGGCTAGTGGGCTAGTACCGCCACCATCTAGCAACATCATCGAGCAGTCGCCATTAGCTGGCAGCCGTTAACAAAAAAACTTTGCTATAATAACCCTATGACTGAATTGATTTCATTACACTACCCATTTGCATTATCAAAAGCACCTGCCAAGCAAGTCTTGGCGATGGGCTTTTTTGATGGGGTCCACCTGGGCCACCAGGAAGTGATTAAGGCGGCCAAAAAGGTGGCGGACCAAAAAGGCTTACCATTAGCGGTCTTAACTTACAGCCCATACCCAGGTTTGGTTTTTGAAAAATTGGCCCAGCCCTGGCATTATTTAACGCCCTTAGACCAAAAGGTGGCCTTGTTGGGCGAATTGGGCGTTGACCGGGTTTACTGCTTACAACTGACCTCCCATGTGTCGGCTTTAAAGCCGGAAGATTACATTCGGGAGGTCTTGTTGCCCCTCCAGGTCGATACGGTCGTGGCTGGCTTTGACCACTATTACGGGGCCAAAGATTACCAGGCGGATATGGCCCACTTGCCAGATTATGCGGCCGGTCGGTTTGACGTTGTTACAGTTGGTAAAAAGACTTTGGCTGGTCAAGCTGATAAGGTTGCTTCCCGGCAAATCCGGATTGACCTAGCGGCCGGCCGGGTGGATGCTGTGACCGCTGCCTTGGGCCGGTTTCATCAAACCTCTGGCCTAGTTGTCCACGGCAACGCTCGCGGTCGCACGCTAGGCTATCCAACCGTTAACATTGCTACTCCTGAGCTTGAGTCGCTTCCGGGCCTTGGCGTGTATGCCGTTGAAACCAAGGTCGATGGCCACTGGTATGGTGGGATGGCCTCGATCGGTCGGAATGTGACCTTTGAAGCCAACCGACCGGTAACGGTTGAAATCAACCTCTTTGACTTTGCTGACCAAGTTTATGGTGAACAAGTCGAGGTCAAGTGGGTTGCCAAACTCCGCGATGAGGTGAAGTTCACCACGGTTGATAATTTAATTAAGCAATTAGACCAGGACCGCTTGGATACCTTAGAGGTTTTGGCCAATAAATAAAGAACTTTTTTCAAAAAAGCTTTGAAAAAGGTTCTTTTTTCTTTTCCTTGATTTCCCAGAGGCCCTTACACCAAAGCCTTTTTGCTTATTTTTAGCACTCCGATAATAAGAGTGCTAAAATCCTTGCGTTTTTGAAAATCTTTTGTATAATATAGGTATTAGCAGTTAAGAGTTTTGAGTGCTAATAATAAAGCAGGAGGTTTGTGACCGTGCTAACTGATCGACAACAAATGATTTTAGCGGCGATTATTTACCAGTACACGCAAACCGCCCATGCGGTTGGGTCCAAGACGCTGCATGACCAGTTAAACTTAGACTACTCGCCAGCCACTATCCGGAACGAAATGATGTTTTTGGAAGAAGCGGACTTGATTAAAAAGCTCCACACTTCGGCTGGCCGGGTACCTTCGAAAGCTGGTTACCGGTATTATTTGGACCACTTGATGGTCGCCGACCAAGTTTCAGAGGCTGATGTGGCCTTGATTGCCAACCAAATCCGCGGAAACTTCCACGAATTAGATGACTTGTTGGCTCAAACGGCTAATATTTTGGCCGATTTAACCGGACTAACGGCCTTGGTCTTAAAACCAAAGCCTACTAACTTGAAGATTTCTTCTTTTCAGTTAATCCAGTTAGAACGTCAGCAGGTTTTGGCGGTCTTAGCCACTTCAGATGGAAAGGTTTCATCGCAAACCTTCCGCTTACCAAAGGACCTACCAGTTAGTTCCTTGACCAACATGGTGGCTTATATCAACGCCCAGATGGTTGGCCGACCGGTAAGAGAAGTTCTTTCGATGATGAACTCGGATGAACTGCCGGTGGTCTTATCTCGGAATGTTGAAAGCCCGGCAGCCTTCTTGCAACTGTTTGGTGGCGTTTTAGCCCGGACGGTTGAAGAAGAAGTTCATGTCGGCGGTCGACTATCTCTGTTAGAAGTGGCAGACGATGCCTACTTGAACATCAAGGAAGCCCGGGCAATCTTGGAGTTGTTTGATTTGCCAGATGAAGTCCGGGTTTTGGCCCAGACCATTCCTGGTCAGGTCAATATCCGCTTAGGTAAGGAACTTGAAAGTCCCTTGCTCCATGACTACGCCATCCTGTCGGCACCATTTACGCTGGCAGGGGACCCATCTGGGGTAATTGCCCTGGTTGGACCAATCCGGATGCCATATGCCAAGATGACTAAACTCTTAGCGGCATTTGCGAAAGCATTAGATAGTAAATTAATTGAGTACGTTTAACCCAAAGGAGGATGCCTGTGAAGGATTCAAAGGAAGAACAAGACTTGCAAGAAGAAGTTGCTGAAGAACAAGAAGAAAAGGACTTTGACGAAAAGGCCCAAGCAGATGAAGGCAAAACTGACCAACCGGCTGAAGAAACTGAAACAGCTGAAAGTCAGGATGTCACTGACGATGAAACCACTGACCCAGTTGCTGAAATTCGAGCAGCTCTAGAGGCTAAGGATGATGAATTGCTCCGTGCGCAAGCGGAAATTCAAAACATCCAAACGCGAAATGCCCGTGAAATGGCTAACATCCGCAAGTACGATGGTCAAAAGTTGGCCGAAGCAATCTTACCGGTGGTTGATAACTTGGAACGAGCTTTGGCAGTTGACCCTGATGGGGACGCTAAGGTGGAACAAATCCATAAGGGTGTTGAAATCACCTTGAAGACTTTGAAGCAAGCATTGACGACCAACGGTATTGAAGAAGTTGGGGCAGTCGGTGATGACTTTGATCCAAACACAATGCAAGGTGTCCAATCAGTTCCAGCCGAGGGTGAAATCAAGGCTGACCAGGTTGCCCAAGTGTTGCAAAAGGGTTATGTCTTACAAGACCGGGTGATCCGGCCAGCAATGGTGGCGGTTGCTAATTAATTTGCCATGGTGATTCAGCTTCTTGGCACCACACCTTAAAAAGCTAAAAATTGTTAACAAAAGATAGAAAGGGTAGATATTATGTCAAAGATTATCGGAATTGATTTAGGAACTACTAACTCAGCTGTTGCCGTATTAGAAGGTGGCAAGCCAAAGATTATTACCAACCCAGATGGTGGTCGGACCACACCTTCTGTTGTGTCATTTAAGAACGGGGAAACACAGGTTGGGGACGTAGCTAAGCGTCAAGCAATTACGAACCCTGACACGATTTCATCAATCAAGTCTCACATGGGCGAAGCCAACTACAAGGTTTCTGTTGATGGTAAGGACTATACTCCACAAGAAATCTCAGCGATGGTCTTGCAATACATCAAGGGTTACGCTGAAGATTACTTGGGTGAAAAGGTTGATAAGGCCGTCATTACGGTACCTGCATACTTTAACGATGCCCAACGTCAAGCTACTAAGGATGCCGGTAAGATTGCCGGTTTGGAAGTTGAACGAATCATTAACGAACCAACCGCTGCTTCACTAGCCTATGGTTTGGACAAGTTGGATAAGGATGAAAAGATCTTGGTTTATGACCTTGGTGGTGGAACCTTTGATGTTTCTGTCCTTGAATTGGGTGACGGTGTCTTTGAAGTTTTGTCTACTAACGGTGATACTCACCTTGGTGGGGATGACTTTGATGCCAAAGTTATCGACTACTTAGCCGATGAATTCAAGCAAGCTAACGGTATCGACTTGAAGGATGACAAGTTGGCCTTGCAACGGTTGAAGGATGCTGCTGAAACTGCTAAGAAGACTTTGTCTTCAGCCACTGAAGCACAAATCGACTTGCCATTTATCGCTTCTGGTTCAGAAGGTCCTTTGCACTTACAAACCTCACTTACTCGTGCTAAGTTCAACGAATTGACTGCTGACTTGGTTAAGAAGGCAGAACAACCAGTGATGGCTGCCTTGAAGGACGCTGGTTTGTCATTTGACGAAATCGACGAAGTAATCTTGAATGGTGGTTCAACGCGAATCCCAGCTGTTCAAGAATCAGTTAAGAAGATGACTGGTAAGGAACCAAACCACTCAATCAACCCTGATGAAGCTGTTGCCCTTGGGGCTGCTGTTCAAGGCGGTGTGATTACTGGTGATGTGAAGGACGTTGTCTTGTTGGATGTTACGCCTTTGTCACTTGGTATTGAAACCATGGGTGGGGTCTTCACTAAGTTGATTGACCGCAACACGACGATTCCTACGTCAAAGTCACAGGTCTTCTCAACTGCTGAAGATAACCAACCAGCCGTTGATATCCACGTCTTGCAAGGTGAACGGTCAATGGCTGCTGACAACAAGACGTTGGGTAAGTTCCAATTGTCAGATATCCCTGCTGCTAAGCGCGGTGTCCCACAAATCGAAGTTACCTTCGATATTGACCGAAACGGGATTGTAAACGTTTCTGCCAAGGACTTGGGTACTCAAAAGGAACAAAAGATTACCATCCAAGCTGCCGGTGGTTTGTCAGATGACGAAATCGAAAAGATGATGAACGATGCCAAGGCTAACGAAGAAGCTGATAACAAGAAGAAGGAAGCTGTTGAAACGCGTAATAACGCCGACCAATTGATTTTCCAGACTGAAAAGACTTTGGAAGAAGTTGGGGACAAGTTGTCAGATGATGACAAGAAGCCAACTGCTGATGCTTTGGAAGACTTGAAGAAGGCTAAGGAAGCTGCTTCTGCTGAAGACGCTGACTTGACTGACTTGAAGGAAAAGACGGATGCCTTGCAAAAGGTTGCCACTGAATTGGCTACTAAGTTGTACCAGCAGGCACAAGCTGCCCAAGGTGGCGAAGCCGGTGCTGAAGGGGCTGCTAAGTCAGACGATAACACAGTTGATGGTGACTTCGAAGAAGTTAACCCAGACGACAAGAAGTAATTACTTTTCTTGGTTAGTTAAAACTGATAAAATGGACCAGCGACAGTTGGTCCGTGTACATAATTAGAATCAAAGGAGTCTGCTTGTGGATAATAACGAATTTTATGACCGGTTAGGCGTTTCAAAGACGGCCAGCCAAGACGAAATTAAAAAGGCATACCGAAAGTTATCAAAGAAGTACCACCCCGATTTGAACCATGAACCAGGGGCCGAGGACAAGTATAAGGAAGTTCAAGAAGCCTTTGAAACGTTGGGTGACCCACAAAAGCGCCAACAATACGACCAATTTGGTTCTGCTGGAGCAGCTGGCCAAGGTGGCTTTGGCGGCTTTGGAGGGGGCCAAGGTGGTTTTGGTGGCGACTTCTCCGACTTGGGCGATATCTTCTCTCAGATGTTTGGCGGTGGCTTCCAAGATCCAAACGCACCGCGAAAGGGTCGTGACCTCCAATACCGGATGCACTTGAGCTTTGAAGAAGCTATTTTCGGTACTGAAAAGAATGTTAAGTATGCTCGTTCTCAGGGCGACCGGACCCAGCACGAAATTAAGGTGACGGTCCCAGCCGGGGTCGAAACTGGCCAGCAGATGCGCTTATCAGGCCAAGGAGAAGCTGGCTTTAATGGGGGCCCACAGGGTGACTTGTATGTGGTCTTCTCGGTTGACGCTTCCAAGGATGGCTTTGAGCGTGATGGCGCTAACTTGTACTTGCAACAAGATATTGACTTCATTACTGCTGCTCTTGGTTCTGAAATCCCAGTTAAGACGGTTCACGGAGATGTGAACTTGAAAATTCCTGCTGGTACTCAAAACGGCCGGCGCTTCCGCTTGGCTGGAAAGGGAGCTCCTCGTTTGCATGGTAATGGCCATGGGGACCAGTTCGTGGTTGTCAACGTGGTGGTTCCAACCAAGTTGAACAAGGAACAAAAGCAGGCCCTTGAGACCTTTGCTGAAGCTTCTGGTAAGAAGGCTAACAAGCGTAAGTCAATCTTTGATAAGTAAAATCTGATGCAAATTAAAAGAGTGAAACTCGATGACGAGTTCCACTCTTTTTTGTTTTAGTTGGCTAAGTATGACAGAGGTTTGTTGACTTCAACTTTGGTTTTAACCGACAAGGCTGTTGGCCCAAACCTCATTAGCCGTATCAACGACTAACTTAATCTTGGCCCACTGTTCTTTTTCAGTTAGGTGGTTCCCTTCCTCAGTTGAGGCAAAGCCACACTGGGTACTCAATGACAAGTGATCAATGTCAACGAACTGGCTAGCTTCTTCAATTCGCTTGATTAGGTCTGCCTGGCTTTCAAGGGCAGGGTCCTTTGACGTTACCAAGCCCAAGACGACCTCTTGGTTATCATGGACTTTAGCAAGTGGTGAAAAGTCACCTGACCGAGGGGTATCGTATTCGAGGTAGAAAGCTTGGACTTGTTCGCGGGCAAGTAATGTGTTGGCAACTTCGCCATAGCCACCGGCAGCGGCCCAGGTTGAGGCGTAGTTACCACGGCAGACGTGAGTAGAGATGTGTAGGTCTTCAGGTAAGTCGGTTAAGACGCGGTTATTTAGCGATAGATATAATTCTGCAATTTGTTTTGTTTCTTTTTCTGTAAATCCAATTGCTTTGGCCAAGTTTTTATCAACAATTGAGTCCCAACTACAGTCATCTAACTTTAAGTCCCGGCAACCTGCATCGTACAAAGCAAAAATTAAATCTCGGTATGCTTGTATCAAGTCATTAGCTAATTCTTCATCAGTTTCATAAAACCGTCGAATGGCTTGAACGTGGTCTTGGTCTCGGAATAGTTCAAGGTGACACTGTGCGGGCGAGGGGATGCTCTGTCGAGCAATCACGTTGTCTGAATCAGTAATGCTCTTTAGGTATTTAAAGGCCTTTAAGTCGGGATGGTCAGCGGTGAAACGGATTTTGCCGGTAACTTGGGCTGATTCGGGGCGGGTATCGGTATCGTGGAAGTGGTAACCTTCGGGAATGGTAATCTTATCAATTCCTTCAAAGCCCCAGAAAGTATCCAAGTGCCACCATGACCGACGGAATTCACCGTCGGTGACAAATTTTAAACCGGCCCCAATTTCTTTTTGAACCAAGCTTAAGATTTCGGAATCTTGGACGTTTTGTAACTCAGCCTGTGAAAGCTGGCCGTTGTTGAACTTTTCTTGAGCTTGCTTCAACCGGTCTGGGCGGAGGAATGAACCGACGATATCGTAGTGGATGTTTTCGTTGTTAAACTTTGGCATAGGTGTGCTCCTTTATTTTCGAGTAATGTGATGTGCAGTTGTTCTTGGATAAAGCAGTCATGGTGGTCCGTTTCTTGCTCTGCTAGGTTTGGTCATTGAAAAACTCCTCTTTGGTTTGAATTGGTTTACGGCATAAAAAAATCCCGCAGTCTTAATCAAAAGACTACGGGACGAAAGGTTTCGTGTTACCACCCTGGTTCTACCTGGCATCGCCACCAGGCACTCAACAAGTACGTCTAAAAAAAGAGATACTCTAACGCGGTAACGGGCGCACCCGAAGTCCGCTAATTGCAAGTAACTCACGAACTTATTTGTACTCAGAGACCATTTTCACTTTCCAAGCAAGTCGGACTTTCACCAAAATGTCCGCTCTCTAATGCGTGCCGCCGAAAGGTACTTATCTCATCAACGTATCTGATGACTCAAACAATACAGAATGATTTTAAACTTGTCAACACTTTTTATCATTTTATTTTCATTAAATCTCATAAAAGTCTTGTAAACGATGACTTATTAATAAAAAAGAACCCGAAAAAATTCGAGTTCTTTTTAACAAATTAATTTTTAAACGTACCTAGTATTGTCATCTTCGTGCCAAGGATGGGCCTTGTCGATGTGGTCGTAGTACAACTTACCATGCAAGTGGTCAATTTCGTGTTGGAAGACGATAGCGGGGTAGTTTCGCAAAGTCTTGGTCCGAGTTGACCCGTCTTCTGTCTGGTAGCGGACGGTAATCTTCTTTGACCGAGGGACGTAGCCGGGTACGTCGTTATCAACCGAAAGGCAGCCTTCGCCGGTATCAAGGGCAGTCCGGCCGACTGTTTCAGAAACAATCACCGGGTTGAAAATAACACCTTTGAAGTAAGGTTTGCCATCTTCTTCCTCGCCGACTGGGTCAGCAGAAGGGATTAAGATGGCGGCCATCCGCAATGATTCACCAACTTGTGGGGCGGCTAGACCGACACCTGGACGGAGATCGTAAGGCTCATTTTGTTCTGGGTCCTGGGAAATTTCCAGGTAAGTCATCATGTCTTTTGCAAGTTGGGCGTGTTCTTCACTAAGTGGGAAGGGGACATCAGCCGCAATATCGCGCAAGACGGGGTCACCGTCACGCGTAATTTTGTCCATGGTGAAACGAATTGTCATGGTAAAACTCCTAATTTATCGATTACTTCTAGTATAACAAAAATTTGGCTAAAGGCATTGGCTGCTGGCAAATCCAGGCTGAATTTGCTAAAAAAGTTAGTCTAGGTCCAACAGTTAGGTTGGAATGGCGGTGGTTATCAAAGTCAAAGCTTGGTAAAATGGGGATAATTATTCGGATTAAGCGAGGTTTTTCATGTCAGACCAATATAATTTGCCAATTGATGCCAATTGGAACCAAGACGATATTGTGGCGGTTTCAAACTTAGTGGATGCTGTTTTGCAGGTCTATGAAGGTGGGTGTGACAAGGAATACCTGTTGTCAGCCTACCGGTTGTTCATGGAAGTAATGCCGGCCAAGTCTGAGCAAAAGACCTTTGACCGGGACTTTGAACAGCAAACTGGTCGGTCAATTTACCAAACCATTAAGCTGGCCAAAAGCGGCGGTGACCGGGTGGTTGTGAATGGCTGAGTGGACGAAGGAAAAACTTAGTCAAGTTGACCAGCGGGTAGTTTCTTGGCTAAAGCAGTTATCAGCTAAGGCTCGGACAGCCAAGGGGGCTGATTTGACTGTGACCAGTAAGCAAGGTGACTTCCGCAACCTAGTTACCGACCTTGATCAGGAAAACCAGGCCTGGATTGTTGACCATATTAAGATGATTGACCCGGTGGCCCGTTTTGTCTGTGAAGAAGAGGGTTATGCCACCGCTGAGACGATGGCTGGTCATGTTTGGTTTGTCGACCCAATTGACGGGACGATGAACTTTGTCAATGAGGGGACAGACTTTGCCATTATGGTTGCCCTTTACATTGATGGAAGGCCAACTCTAGGCTTCATTGCTAAAGTCATGACGAATACCGTCTTTCATGGTGGCCCTGACCTGGGCGTTTTCATGGATGGTGAACGGTTGGAAAATGTTTCTGACCGGGGCTTGGATGAGTCTGTGATGGTTGTGTCGGGCCGCCGGCTAATTGCCGGTGAAAAGCCTTATCAAATGGTCGCAGACCAGGCCTTGGCCTTTCGAGTTTTAGGGTCTGCTGGGATTGCCTTTGGTCGGCTGATTTTGCAGCAGGCTTCGGGTTACTTATCCAAGTTATCGCCATGGGATTTGGCGGCCGGTCGGGTGCTCTGCGAGAGCCTTGGCTACCAGGTTAAAAGCCTTGACGGCACCAGTCTAAATATGCTATTATCAAACACAGTATTAATCGCTACAACCAAGACGCATCGCGAGGTAGTCAAGATGGTGAAAGACTAGGGCATAACCCTAGTCTTTCTTGTGAGTAGCTAAAATAAAGGAGCACAAAACATTGGCAAATCTTCGCGAAGATATTCGTAATATCGCTATTATTGCCCACGTCGATCACGGAAAGACGACGTTGGTTAACGAAATGTTGAAGCAATCTGACACTTTGGACGCCCGTAAGGAAGAAGCCCTGGGTGACCGTGTGATGGATACCAACGATATTGAAAAGGAACGTGGAATCACGATTCTTTCAAAGAACACTGCTGTTCGTGTTGGTGACAAGCAAATTAACATCTTGGATACCCCAGGTCACGCCGATTTCGGTGGAGAAGTTGAACGTATCATGGGGATGGTTGACGGGGTTTTGTTGGTTGTTGATGCCTTTGAAGGTACGATGCCACAAACTCGTTTCGTGTTGAAGAAGGCTTTCGAACAACACTTGACCCCAATCGTGATTGTTAACAAGGTCGACCGTCCTGGTGCCCGCCCTGAAGAAGTCGTTGACGAAGTCTTGGACTTGTTCATTGAATTGGGTGCTGATGAAGATGACTTGGACTTCCCAGTTATCTACGCTTCAGCCATGAATGGTACGACGTCAGAAGACCCTGATATTGATACCCAAGAACACACGATGGACCCAATCTTTAAGTCTGTCTTTGAAACGATTCCAGCCCCAGTTGACAACGCTGACGAACCATTGCAGTTCCAAGTTGCCATGTTGGACTATAATGACTTCGTTGGTCGGATTGGTATCGGACGGGTTAAGCGTGGACGTATCAAGGTTGGTGACAACGTTGATGTTATGAAGCTTGATGGAACGAAGCAAAACTTCCGTGTAACGAAGTTGTCTGGTTTCATCGCTTTGGACCAAGTTGAAATCCAAGAAGCACAAGCTGGTGACTTGATCGCCGTTTCTGGTATGGAAGATATCTCTGTTGGTGAAACAGTGGTTGACCCAGAACACCCAGAAGCTTTGCCATTGCTTCGGATTGATGAACCAACTTTGCAAATGACTTTCCGTCAAAACGACAGTCCCTTTGCTGGTCGTGAAGGAAAGTTCGTGACTGCCCGCCAAATCGAGGACCGTTTGTTGCGCGAATTGCACACTGATGTGTCTTTGCGGGTTGAAGACACTGACCAAGCTGGTGCTTGGTTGGTATCTGGTCGTGGTGAATTGCACCTTTCAATTTTGATTGAAAACATGCGTCGTGAAGGTTTCGAATTGCAAGCTTCACGTCCACAAGTTATCTTCCACGAAGAAAACGGACAAACGACTGAACCTTACGAATCAATCCAAATCGATACGCCTGATGAATACTCATCAACTGTTATCGATTCATTGAACCAACGTAAGGGTGAAATGCAAAACATGGAAGCCGTTGGTAATGGTCAAACTCGTTTGACTTATATGGCTCCTTCACGTGGATTGATTGGTTATGCCACTGAATTCATGACTGCAACTCACGGTTATGGTATCTATAACCACACGTATGCAGAATACCGTCCAATGGTTAAGAATTGGGAACCAGGTCGTCGTAACGGTGCCTTGGTTTCAATCAACCAAGGACAAACGACTAACTACGCCATCATGGGTGTTGAAGACCGTGGCCAAATGTTTGTTGGTGCCGGTGTTGACGTTTATGAAGGTATGGTTGTTGGTATGAACGCTCGTGACAACGACATCTCAGTTAACGTTACGAAGATGAAGCCACAGTCAAACGTTCGTTCATCGAACAAGGACCAAACTGCTTCAATCAAGACGCCTCGCGAAATGAATTTGGAAGCATCAATGGAATTCTTGAACGATGACGAATACGTTGAAGTAACGCCAGAAAACGTTCGGATCCGTAAGAACATCTTGAACACGGCGGAACGTGAAAAGGCTGCTAAGCGCCGTAAGGGCTAATCTTAGCATCACTTAATAAAATATAAACGGTGACCCACAGTGTGGGTCGCCGTTTCTCATGGAGCTATGGCACAATCTGGTACTGCAGCGGACTCGAAATCCGTCGAGCCGTCTTATGGCGGTGTGCGGGTTCAAATCCCGCTAGCTCCTTAGTGTGAAATTGAAGAAAAGAAGACTGGTCTTTCGACCAGTCTTCTTTTTTAATAAAAATTAGTTATTGAACGAAATTAGTTCAATTAGTGTGATTTTTAAAATTAATGTTGTGTTTTTTACAATAAATTAAGTAAAATTTGAATTGAAATAACAGTTACGACAACTGATATTTCAGATAATGTGGATAGTCTTGATGTTTTATGAATTTTCAACCTCATGGCGGGG
The DNA here is from genome assembly GCF_059579415.1 of Fructobacillus sp. ChS1-6f1-1-27. NCBI lineage: Bacteria > Bacillati > Bacillota > Bacilli > Lactobacillales > Lactobacillaceae > Fructobacillus > Fructobacillus sp. ChS1-6f1-1-27. The sequence goes on from NZ_JCAOER010000001.1 coordinate 183,065, forward strand.
TTTAATACACCATTGCACGTTCTGACCGTGACTGAACTGTTATTCATCAAGCTGTACATACTCATTGGAGGCGTTCAGCCTATTTTTTATTTGTCGACTCTTTGTATTTCATTTAACATAGAAAATAATCATCGCAATGTTTATGTCTTATTGTTTATCAAACAGCTGGTACTGCAATAAAAATCATTAGAATTTTCTCGTTTTAGTTCATATATTTTATTCATTTAATTTGAATTATTTGGGTATGTTTGAAAAAGAGTGAACTTGCAAAGAGGAATCCTTGTTTTCTTTCAGAAAGTTTTAAAATAAATGCCTGAAATTATTGTGTTGCAGGCGATTTCATAATATAATTATATTGTTTTTTGTCTAAATAAAAAGTAACGGGGATTACAAATGATGAAACAGGGAAGAGAAATCATTAATCGTAAAAAATTATATAAGTCCGGCAAACTATGGTGTGCAGCTGGTTTAGTTGGCTTTGTTATTGCAGGTGGGACCCAGGTTGCTGAACATGGGTTAACTTTACCATCAATGCCAACCTTTTTAAAGGCTTTTGCTGATGATTCAACTTTGCCCTACTGGTTCGGTCAAAGTACTGAATATTACAAGCACTATAATGAAACACCCGATACTTCAACGGTGCCTTTGTCAGCTCAGCAAAAGTATTCTTCTTCAGGCGATATTACTTCGCTGAAGACATCGACATTTAAATATAACGGTTTGACCTATAATTCAAGTACTGGTAAATATACAATTGCTCTTACTTTTTATGTTCCAACTGTTTCTACCTCTGGTGCAGGACGTACTTCCTATTTTGACATGGCCTTTTCAAATTCAATGTCAGCAAAGACTAGCTCGCCTCAGTTGACCGCTGCTAACGGTAACACGGCTACTTTGTCACCCGTTAACGGTGTTTATAGTAATTCCTTTAACGCTGGTTCTAACGTTGGTGGAACTTCAACCTTGAAGATTGATATTGACCCCGTTAAGATTGTTGATGGGGATGAAATTACGGGTATGTTTTCATCTGATACTACTACTACTGGGTACCACCCAATTTTCTCAGTTGTCCGTACCTTGGGCTATTCGGACTTCGGTGAAGCCTTTAACACGACTTTGTTAGCTCAAATGAAGACAAACTCGCTTGCTAATATTAGTTCGAAGACAAATTTGACCAAAACTCAAAAGAGTACTTATAGCACTACTGTTAACAACACTACGACTAATGATGACTTCGTTAATAATTTGGAAGCATTGGATAACAGCGTTAATGCCGCTGACGAAGCGGCTGCTGGTGCCACTGCAGCAAAAGCAACTGCTAAGCAGGCTATTGAAGATAAGTTAACGGCTGAAACTGATAAAATCAACAACGATTCAAACTTATCAGATACTCAAAAGTCGGATGCAATCTCTAAGTTAAAGGCAGATGCAAGTACTGCTGAAAACAACATTAGTAACGCCACGACAACCGACGACGTTAATGCCGCGAAAACTGCTGGTGAAAGCTCACTAGAAACCGATACTGCCACGGCAATGAAAGATGGTAGTAATAAGGCTATTGATGCTGCTGTTACCAGCGCTACTGATGCGATTAATAATTCAACCTTAGACGATGCTACTAAGACAAAGGACATCCAATCAATTAAGGATGCGGCGGCAACAGCTAAGTCTAATATTGCTAGTGCTACTACGACAGATGGGGTCTCAACTGCTGAAACCAATGGAGTAGCAGCAATTAATGATGTTGTGTCTGCTGAAGTAAGTGGTGCTAAAACAGCTGCCGTACAAAAGATTGCTGATGCTGCCACGGCGGCCAAGGCTAAGATTGCTGCCATGACCAACTTGGGCGACGATCAAAAGAAAGCTTTGGAAGATCAAGTCGATACAGATGCTAAGAATGCGACGACTGCCATTAATAATAGTTCAGACCTAGCTTCTGTTAATACTGCCTTGGCATCAGGTGAAAGTACGATTACTGCTGATATCAAGAGTGCTGCCGTTGCGGATGCAACGAAGGCAATTTCAGACGCACAGAGTACAGCGATTAGCAATGTTAACAATAATAATGATTTGTCTGCTGATGAAAAGAATGCAGCAATTGCTAACATTAATTCTGATGCTTCAAACTCGACAGCAAGTTTGAATGCAGCGACTGATGCGGATAGTGTTGAAGCCGTAAAGACTAATGTAATTAGCTCAATTAACGATGAAAGTAATAAGACATTAAAATCTGCTAAGGATGCGGCTATTGATGCTGCTGTTTCCGATGCGACCGGCAAGATTAATGCTTCAACTTCTTTAACGGATGATCAGAAGGCTGCTGCCATCAAGAAGTTGACGGATGAACAAACAGCTGCCAAGGCGGCCATTGACGGCTCATCAACCACTACTGACATTAATGCCAATGCCTTGGCTGGAACTACGGCCATTTCAAATATTTTGAGCGATGCCGTCTCTGATGCCAAAACAGCGGCTAACTCAAAAATCGATGATGCCGCCACAGCTGCTAAGGCTAAGATTGCTGCCATGACGAATTTGACGGATGCTCAAAAGATGGCATTGAAAGGTCAAATTGACACGGATGCAAAAGCTGCTAAGGCAAATGTTAACAACGCAACTGATATTGCTGGGGTTGACTCTGCCTTAAGTGCTGCAACCTCAACAATTAGCACTGATATGGTTAATGCTGCTAAAACCGACGCTGTCGCTGGGATTGAAGCTGCTAAAACTGCTGCAGAAACGAACATTAACAACTCAACCAATATGTCGGATGCTGAAAAGCAGTCTGCTGTGAAGGCAGTTGATGATGCCGCTTCAGCTGCAGAATCAAAGGTTAATGCTGATACGGATGCTGATACTATCGCAACTGATAAGGCTGCTGGTTTGACCTCGGTTAATGCTGCTGCGAAAGCCGCTGCTAAGACTGCAGTTGATAATGCCGCTACTACTGCAATTAGTAATATTAATGATTCAACAACTTTGACTGATGCCCAAAAGCAGGCAGTGATTGCTACTGTTAACACTAATAAGTCTTCTGCTGAATCTGCTATTGATAGTGCAACTGACCCTGATTCAATTGATGCTGCCAAGATTAGTGGAATTTCTAATGTGAATGACTCAGTTAAGGAAGCTGCTGAGTCAGCAATCGATGCTGAAGTAACTGATGCAATTAAGAACATCAATAATACCTCATCTTTGACAGACGCCCAAAAGCAAGCTGCAATTGCTAAGATTAATGCCGCTGCTGCAACTGCTAAGTCAAATATTAGTTCAGCATCAACTGGAACTGATATTTCAACGGCCCAAAGCAACGGGACGGACGCCATTAACAATGTTTTGAGTGGAGCCCTGAGCGATGCTAAGACTGCCGCTGCTACAGCTGTTGACCAAGCTGCTACGGCCGCTAAAGCTAAAATTGATGCGATGACCAACTTGGATGATGCTCAAAAGCAGACGCTGAAAGGTCAAATTGATACTGATGCTGCTGCTGCTAAGAAAAATATTAGCAATGCAACTGATTTGGCAGGTATGAATACTGCTTTGGCAAATGGGAATACACAGCTAGATTCAGATCTTAAGACTGCTACTCAAACTGATGCAAGTGCAGCAGTCGATGCTGCGACAACCGCTGCCACTACTAACATTAATAACTCAACGTCATTGACAGACGACCAGAAGAAGGCAGCCATTGCTAAGGTTACGACTGCGGCTACCAATGCCAAGACGGCCATTAGCTCAGCAACCGATGCTGATGCTGTGACAACTGCCAAAACTACTGGTTTGAGCAATATTAGTGATGCTGCTAAGGATGCCGCTAAGTCAGCTGTTGATGCTTCAACAACTGCTGCAATTGAAAGTGTTAATAATTCAACGACGCTAACTGATGCTCAAAAGCAGGCGGCTATTAAAAAGATTCAAGCAGCTGCTACGCAAGCCAAGGCTAACATTGATGCTGCAACTGACGTTGATGGTGTAACTCAGGCTCAAACTAGTGGTGTGAGCCAAATTAATGATTTGGCTCAAAATGCTGTTAAGGATGCCATTAAGGATTCAATTGAGTCCGCTGCAACCGCTGCTATTAACCAAATCAATAATTCAACTTCTTTGTCAGACGCTCAAAAGCAAGCAGCTATTCAAAAGATTAAGGCTGCTGCTAGCCAAGCAGAGACTAGTGTGGATAACGATACTAATACTAACGACATGTTAACAGCACAAAGCAATGCCAGCGACCAAATTAATGGAGTTTTGACTGGTGCTTTAAGTGATGCTAAGACTGCTGCTGCTGCTGCTATCGATGCTTCAGCTACTGCTGCTAAGAATAAGATTGATGCCTTAACAAACCTATCTGACGCTGAAAAGACCGCTGCCAAGGCTAAAATTGACCAGGATGCGGCGGCTGCTAAGACTGCCATTAATTCTGCTATGAGTTTGGATGGGGTTAACCAAGCCTTTAGTTCAGCTAATTCAAATATTAATACTGATGTGAAGGCTGCCTTGAAGACTAACATTAGCAATGCCGCATCAGCCTCAATCGATAAGGTAACTAACATGTCTAATTTGACGACTGCACAGAAAGCTGCTGCAATTGCCAAGATTAAGACGGATGCTACTGACTCATCGAACAATATTGATGCCGCTACTGACCTTGATAGTATCCTAAAGTTAGGTGATACTGCTGATACTACTATTTTGTCTGATGTGAAGGCTGCTGCCCGTCAATCAATCGCCAACGCTGTTGATGCTGCTAAGGCCAAAGTTAACGCGATGACTAACTTAACGGATGCTCAACGTCAAAGCGCTTTGGCTCAAATCGATAGTGATGCTGCTTCAGCTTATAATACGATTAATGCCAGTGGTGACCTTGTTGGTATTAGCAACGCCTTATTCGATAGTGATGAGAAATTCACCGTCGACATTAAGACGAACCAAACGATTAATGATCAAGCAACGACTAGCACTCCCGTTGCTGCAACTTCTAGCGCTTTGCCAGAATCTGGAAAAGAAGCTAACAAGCTACAATCACGCATGCAAGAAATCTTACTATCAGTACTAGTAATGTTCTCAATGATTGCACTAAAGCTTGGCAAGAAAAAGGATGATATTGCTTAAAAGTAGTTAATATAATCGAAGTTATATTATTTTTTTAAGAGCCTCAGAATCAAATTCTGAGGCTCTTTTATTTGTTGATTTTTGTCGTCTAATCAATATGTGAAAGAATTATAGATATGTTAATTTTAAACTATAATATTTCTTAATTATAGTGAGGGGAGATAAGTAAAATGAAACAACCATCATGGTTAACAAAGTTAAAAACTGATAGATCAATTTAAGCGATTAGTGCAATGTTATGTGGATTTGGGGTAACCTTTATTCTTGGTTTCGCAGTTTTCGAAGAGCCACTGGCTATTGGACTAATTTTTGGACTTTTTGGTCAGGACTTTCTGGTGCAATTATTGCCGTAATCATTTTTCTAGCTCAAGTGAAGAAAGATAATGAAAACAGAGACGATGAAAAAAAGAAAAAAGATGAAGAGGAAGAAAAAAATAAGTACGAAAAACGTCTGGAGTAGTATTTAAGATTCCAAGAAGAAATTCTAAATAATTTTTGCTAACAAGTTATTACACTTTGATAAAACATTTCGAAAAACGATTAATTCTGATGAGCAAACAATTGGTTTGGCTGAAGATACGGTCAGCTTGATCTATATGTTGAATGAAGCGAATCGTCGTCGGTCAGAGATTAACAAAATTAACTACTCTTTTTCAAATGACAGTTTAAATAAAATAGATGATTTTTCATTAATAGAAAGAAGCTTTTATAAGATATTAACCGATAAAGAGAATAATCAGATTATTTCGATTGTCGACAACGCTTATCCTGAGCTGAAAACAACAATTACAGATAGAATAAAACAAAATCAAGAAATCGGTAAAGATGATCAAGCATTGAGAGACATCGCTTTATCTCAATGGTATATGAATATTGATAGTGCTAGGGATGCTAAGTATCTTATTATTGTTTCGACTTATACGAAAAGAATTTTAGGTATTTATAGAATTAAGGACTCTAAAAAGATTTTTGCTGATTCTGAAACTGGAAAAATATTATTTACAAATGCGGTAGACCCTATTCAAGAGGTTGAAGCAGAAACTGATGAGAATGAAAACTATCTTATTCCAGAATTAAATAAATGGAATGCTCGTAACCCTGTCTTATATTTTAAGCAATACTTTAACTATGACGGTGAGATTAAAGAAGAAACGATTGAACAGCTGTCAGATAAAATGGAAATTTCTCCAGAGAAATTTAACGGCTTAGGAGATCGGCAAATCGTTGTTTTGCGAACAGCAAAGTTGAGAAAATACCAATGAAATAGACGTGCGTTATTCTTTAAGGATTATTAAATTGATTCTATGAATTTTACAAGGGTGTGACGTTAGCCTCATATTTTCTTTTGCTAACTTGTTTTTTAATGAAATGAAGAAATATCGAATACAAGGAATAAATTATTTTTTAAACAAAAGGTAACGTTAACGTAAATATAACTTATTAGAATTAAAAATGTTAAACGGTTTCTAAGGGATTGAAGGGAGAGTTCATTAATGGAATATCGTGCGCAAAATATACTGCCGAAAAAAAGCCACCATCTCTATGTTGGGGTCATAATCGCTTGGATTGTGCTAAATATCTTTAGCTTGAAGTCAATGCTAAGTGATGCTGTAGAGCAGCATACTTGGTATGCCGTATTATTTCTACTTCTTAATTTGGTAATGATATCGTACTTTTGGTTGAACGGTATGAAGGATTTGTTTTATGTGTTCTTTTATTTTCTAGGCGGAAAAAATAAGCGTCAAGATTGGGAACAGCGAGTCCTTTCATCAGCTAGGAGCAAAATTGAAATAAGTCATCGTGAGCCGAAGGTAGCGTTAGTCTATGTTACCTGTGATGATTTCTTGCCTGAAGCATTGGAAAGCAGTATGGATCAAACATATGCTAATACTTCTACTTATATTTTGTGTGATTCTAGAAAAGATGAATCAAAGAAACAAGTTGATTCATTTGCAAATAGTCATGATGGAGTGAATGTCATTCGACGCTCAGACCATCAGGGATTTAAAGCTGGGAATATTAATAATTTTTTGACAACATTCTCTGACTGGGATTACTGTGTTGTTTTAGATTCCGATGAAGTTATTCCAAACAACTTTGTTGAAAAAGCGTTGATGTTCTTTATGGCCGATCCTAAATTAGGTATTTTGCAGGCCAATCATATTAGTACTAGAAATGAAAATCGCTTTATGAAGCGATTTTATCGAGGCGTTGATGCTCATTGGTCTACTTATCAAGGGCAAAAGGAAGAATATGGATTTTTGTCTTTCCTTGGGCATGGTGCAATGATTAGTGCTGACTGCTTTAATGATGTGGGTCGCTTCCCTGAAGTTGTTTCTGAAGACATTGCTTTTACAATGGAAGCAAAATTCAAAGGATACAATGTGCGTTTTTCTGAATCGATTATTTGTGAGGAACAATTCCCGGTTGATTATCCTGCTTTTGTTAAACGACAATATAAATGGGTGAGTGGGAGCCTGGAATTTATCAAACAATATACGAAGAAAATCTTTAGCAGTGATAAGTTAACTTGGTTCCAAAAACTAGATATTTTACTCTTTGTTTTTAATTTACCAATGACATACATGTTTAGTTTCTTTTTAGCACTAAATATTTTAATTATGCCTGCTCTTCATGTGACACCAAATTACGTATCATGGTTATTGATTCCAACGATGATTTTTTATTTTTCACCAATGCTTAATGATATGATTCATCAGGCACGTTATGAAAGAAATATTTTAAAACAAATTAAATATATACTATCAAGTATGTTGCTTTATGGTTCTGTGTACTATGTAACGATTTCGGCGTCCATGCATTCAATTTTTGGTGAAAAAGCTAAATTTATTGTTACTCCAAAGTTTAAAAATAAATATAAGATTATTCAGGCAATATGGATGAGCCGTTCGAGCTTATTATTTGTTATTGCCCTAACAATCATTGGCTTCTTATTTGATGGTGGTTTGGGAAGAGTTATTTTGGTTATTTTGCCTGTTGCAAGTTCTGTTTATTTAACAATGATGAGTAACTTTAAATCAGATTGGTTAGAAGAGGAGGAAGCATATGATTATTGATAAGTTTTTACATTGGCAATTTGGTTGGACCTGGGGATTGATTCCGGTAATTTTTATTATTGCTTGTTCAATTATATTAATGTTAGTTATTGATGTAATTGTATGGATGATGCCACGATCAAGAAAATTGAAGAATTTGGATAATAGTGATTTCAACTTTGAGCAAGAAATTCCTTCATAAATTTCAGCTTACGCTGTTGATTACTGTAAAGAGATTGGTAAAGTACCAATCTCTTTTTTATTATTTCTACTCGCGTTATACTAAACCTAGTCTAAACAAAGGAGAATTCACACCCATGAAAAAAATCGACGGACACCTGCACTTGGTTCGAGATATTGCTGGTTTGAACGGGAAGGGCCGGTTGAATGCAATCGGTAATGGCCAGGCCATTTGGGACGATGGGACCAAGATTAAGCTGATTCCGGACGGTTGGGGTGATGATTCTTTTACGGCAGAGAAGGCGTTAGAGGTCTTTGATCAAAACCAAGTTGAAAAGGCCGTCTTGCTCCAAGGGAGCTTGAATGGTTACCAGAACTATTATTCTTATCAAACGATTAAACAGTACCCAGACCGGTTTATTGGGGCCTTTTCGGTTGATCCGTTTGCCAAGGACTTCATGAAAATTGTGAAGCGCCATGTTGAAGACTTGGGCTTTCGGGCAATTAAGTTTGAGATTTCCGAGGGCGGGGGACTGCACGGTTACCACCAAGACAAGCCATTCCGATTAGATACTAACTCGCGGGTTACAGAGATTTTTCATTACGTGGTCGATTTCCCAGGCTTTGTAGTAACCGTTGACTATGGCGATAGCAGTCAGATTAGTTATCAGCCAGAGGCCATCGTGAATTTAGCAGCCCGTTACCCCCAGTTGGACTTCGTGGTTTGCCATTTATCTTTTCCAAATGCAGACCGCCTGAACGAGTTGAAGAGCACCTTGGCGAGCTTTAAGCCTTACCCCAATATCTACACGGATATTTCTGCTATCCAAGATATCCTGGGAGAAACCGACTATCCCTTTGCCAAGAGTGAGCAGGCGGTCCGAATTGCTAAAGATATCCTTGGTGCTAAACGGATTATCTGGGGGACGGATTCACCGTGGTCGGCAACTTTTAATTCTTATGACCACTTGGCAACCTGGCTGGAAAAGGTGGATATTTTTGATTCGGTGGAGCTAGAAGATGTCTTTTATAATAATGCCAACCGTGTCTACTTTAAAAAGTCAGCGGTTGATGCAGTTAGAGCGGCTCAGGAATGAGATCAATTGAATAAAATCTGTTTGAAGGGACCTATTTGGATAAAATAGGTCTTTTTTTCATCTGTAATTGTTCTGTTATTTAGAATTATTACTAAATTGTTTCTAATTTGAGATGTTCAGTTTTCTTTCCATATTTAAAAATAACGGAAATATATTTATATTAGTTCGATTATAATTCTGTGACTATTTGTAAAGTAATAAAAGCGTTAATATTTATATTGATTTAATTGTTTTTAATTCGTAATAAAAACGTTAAAATAAAACAATTAGTGTTATACTTATTACATAGACATTACATAAATATTTTTAACATCGTAATTAAGTTAAAAATAACAACCTAAGGACCATCTATGTTTAATTATCGTTTACAAAACAATCCAAAAAAGCATTATAAGATGTACAAGGCTGGGAAACAATGGCTGTTTGCTTCAATCGCGGTTGTTTCACTTGGATATGGTGTGGCAACCATGCAAAATGCCAGTGCCGATACGACTAGTACAACTGGTTCAGCAACTAGTTCGACTAGTGATAGTACAAGTAGTACGGTAGCTAGTGCTTCGACGTCAGCAAGCATTAGCACCAGTCAATCGATTAGTACGTCTGAATCAGTTTCAACCTCTGAGTCCATCAGCACGTCTCAATCGATTTCAGCTAGTGAACTAGCAAGCAACTCGACAGCAACTAGTTCAACCAGTACATCGACTAAGTCTACCAGTGCGCTCTCAACCTCCGAGGCAAGTACTAATTCGGTACAGAGTAGCAATGACAGTACCAGTACGGCTTCAACGGTAGCAACTAACCCTGATAGCGGCCGGAGTTCACTAAGTTCGGCAATTACAAGTAATACAAATTCGACTTCGACTTCATCTTCGACTTCTGTCAATAATCCAACACCAGATGCTGTTACGAATGATGCGACCTACAAGCAAAACGCGATTAATAATTCGACCTATGCGAATGTTTCGACCTTTGCGCAATTGCAGGCAGCTTGGACAAATTCATCAATCACCTATATCGATATCACTGCTGACATTTATGCTTCAGGTAGTGATTCTTTGGGGACTCGTCCTTCTGGTTCAGCTAGTTTAATCGTTAATGGAAATGGCCATACTGTTGATCTACGCTCAAATAAGTTTAACTTGAGTGATGTGACATCAACCGCAACAACCTTGACCTATAGCAATATTAATATCCAACAAGGAGTTGGATCTCATGATGCTTTAATCAATGTTGGAACTGCTACCCGGTTAACGGTTAACTTAAATAATGTGACGGTTTCACCAAGTACGGGAAATGGTGGTCAACCTGGCTATATTGTGAATGCGAACTACGCTTTGCTTCAATTAAGCGGGGCAAACACTTTCAATAACCAAAGTGAACTTGGTCACGGTGTTTCCAAGGTTAATATTATTAATGGTGCTAGTGTGACCATGAACCGTACCAGTGGTGATGCTCGAGACGGAATGTTTTGGTTTACGGTTACTAATGGGGACCCAAACTCTGCCGGCTATGGTAACTCAATCAATGTTGGCGATGGTGCCACAGTTAATTTTCAAGCCTATGGTTCCAATTCAGGCGAAAATGGATTTGCATGGGGCTATGTTAATGCTACTAACATTGGGGATAATGTAACTTGGACGCAGTCTGGTTTTACGGCCTTTATTGACCCATCCGAGCTGGGTGGTCGCAGTTCTCAAACGTATACGATTGGGAATAACTTTAATATTACCGTTAATAATGCTAAATATTTCATCAATTTAGCCTACTCTAATAATAGTGTTTCGTTTGGTAAAAATGCCAAAATTACTATTAATCAAACTTCATCTAACCCGGCTTTTTACTTACCTGCTTCAAACACTTCAATCACCTTCGATACTGGTGCAACGATTAATATTAGCCAATATAATGGTTATGGTGCATTTAATTTGGCTAGCTCCAGTTCAAGTGTATACATCCCATCACCTACGGCGATTAGCTTACAAACGTTAAGTTATGACGGTAGCAGTTCTGCAAAGAGTACCTATGGAATCGTTTATGGTTCTGGAACCTTTACCGCGACGAACGTCAATGCCGCCATTTATCAAGGATCGAATGCTTCATCGACTGGGACTCCCGATTATTCTCAAACGTTTGCCAAACTTGTTTATAGCTCAAGCTCGATGAAGGGAACAAACTATGATGGTACAACGGTAACCATTACCAATCCTAATAAAAACAGCCAAATCGTGATGACGCCTGCTACGCCAGGTACTATCTACATCCAATATAAGGACCAAAATGGCAAGAATATTGGTTCACCTATGGCAATTACCATTCCTGCAGGAGCAACCATTGGCTCTGTCTTTTCATTGCTAAACCAGCAAGTGGCCTTAACGAATATGCCAGCTCATTATATGTGGGCGATTGCTAGTGAAGTTGCTTCGTCAGCCGCCGCAGCTAATCAGAGTGGCAGTGATTCTTATGGACAGGCAAGTACAGCAACTGTACCTATCCCTGGTTCTTCTTATACCTATAATGTCTACGTATATGGTACTGCTGAAACTGTTCAATACCAGTATGTTGATAAGAACACTGGTAAGGTTTTGACAGGTAAGACAACCTCTGGTTCAGATCCTGTCCCTGCAAATTATGGCAACACAATTGACTGGACGAATGCCTATTACACTCAAAATGGTGTGCCAGCAGGTTACCACTATGCTTCTGGTTATAGTGGTCAACCAACGACCACCACAGTTACTGATAATAATGGAGTCGTGACGATTTATGTTGAAGGAAATTCTCAGTCAGTCACGGCTGGGTTCCAAGACACTGATGGCAAGTCGGTTACGGCTGATTCAACCGTAACCGTTAATGGGGTCACTGGTCAGACAGTAGCTATTCCATCAGCTCCTGCAGTTGATAACTACAAGTTAAGCTATGTCTTAGTTGACGGCGTTCAAATGAACGTTGGCGATACTTTTGTGATGGCCAATGGCACAGACACAATTGTCTACGTTTACCAATCATTGGATGGGGACCGGGCAACGGCTAATGCAGCTATTAATGCTGCAGCAAAGGCTGCTACTGATTCAATCAATGCTTTGACCAACATTTCGGATGCTGACCGAGCAACTGCTTTGGCTCAGGTTGTTGCTGACCAGAAAAATGCTTTAGCAGCAGTTGCTGCTGCTAAGTCGTCAGCTTCTTTGACGACGGCCCAAACTTCTGGGGTTTTGACTTTACAAAAGGACGCCACTAGTGCGGAAATTACTGATGATCAAGCTGCTCAGACAGCTATCATTAATGGCCTAACTTCAATTACAGCTGCTGATAAGCAAGCAGCTTTGGCCCAGGTAAAAACCGATGCTGAAGCGGCCATTAGTGGTTTGTCAAACGCCCAATCGGCTAGTGACTTGCAAACGAAGCTGAACGCTGCTAAATTGCTCTTAAGCAAGGATGCAAACAAGGCTGAATTGACGGATTATGGTCAGGCAGCTTTGAACACGGTTAAGGCTTTACCAGGCCTCTCAACTGATCAGTTGAACCAAGCTACTTCTACAATTAATACGATTATTAGTTCAGGTCAAGGTTCCATTAATGGTAAGAGTCTGATTGCTGATATTGTCAAGGTATTATCTGACAGTGAATCGAATGTTAATGATACTGTTAACACTGCCAAAGACCAAAGTGCTGCTGGAATGGCATCGGCTAAGTCAGATGCTAAGGCAACGGTTGCTGGTTATGTGACCACAGCAGATCAGTCGATCGATGCAATGGCAAATTTGTCGGATACTGAAAAAAATGCTGCTAAGCAATTAGTTGCTGATGATGCTCAAGCAGCCGATAACAACATTGATGCCGCTACTAACAAAACTGATATTTATACGGCCATGTTAAATGGTCAAATTCAGTTGAACCGTGATACTGCTGATGCGCAATTGGATAACGATACGAACGTTGCGGTTGCCAAGGTTGGCGCCTTAACGAATTTGGATGGTACTACCATTGCCGCTGACCAACAAGCCATTAAAGATGCTAGAGATGCTGCTAAGGCTAACGTCAAGAGTGCGACGACTGTTGATACAGTTAATAGTGCTCAAGTTGCTGGTTCTTTGAAACTGGCACAATCTGCTTCAAATTATACGATTGATGATGCCTTGTTGAGTGCTCAAAACGCAGTCAAGGCAATGTCGTCACTTGGTTCTGATCAAGCAACGATTTTGTCAGATTTGGCTACTTTAGCTCAATCTGCCCAATCAAGCGTTTCAAACTCTACCAATACGACCGATAGTCAAAATGCTGAAACAGCTGGCGTGAAAACTTTGCAAGACAAAGTTCAGGCCGCTACTTTAGAGAACAGTCAAAAGGCTGCTGTCGCATCTTTGGCTAGTTATGCCCAATCGATTAAGGACCAAATTGCAGCTTTGCCGGATATTGCTGATAAGGTTGCTGGCTATGATAGCCAAGTTGACCAAGCTGTGACAAGCGGTAATACAGCAATTAACGACAATTCGCAATCCACGACTGATGTTGCGAATAATTTAAAGAACGCAGAGAATGCCCTTGATGGTATTTTGCAAAATGCCCAAGTTGAAAGTGCCGGGATTGTCTCAGCCGCTAAAACGGCTGCTAAACAGGCAATTGCTGACGCTGAAAACGCTGCACTTAATAAAATTGCGGCGATGTCTTCGTTGTTAAGTTCTGACAAGGATAGCCTTGAAGACCAGGTCCGAAATGACGCTGATACGGCGATTACTAATATTAATAATGCAACCGATACGGCTGATATTACTTCCGCACGGGATAATGGGACAGGCACTATCACTTCGGATGTGGCAAAAGCAACGTTTGTTAACCAACAACAGGCTGCAAAGGATGCGGTTGATACTGCAGCAACGGCTGCTAAGGTTGCCATTTCAAATCTTGGAACCTTAATTGGTTCAGAAAAGGAAACCGCTGAAGGGCAAATTGATACTGCTGCTACGGCTGCAAAAACCAATATTGGAAATGCAACGACTACTGATGGTGTGTCAACTGCTCAGTCAAATGGAACGGCTGCCATTTCAGGTATCCAAGATGCCGCTACTTTGCAAGATGCCAAGGAGGCAGCAGATAATGCGATTGATGCAGCTGCCAAAAATGCCAAAGCTGCTATTGAAGCAATGACTTCTTTGTATACGACTGATGTATCAGACCAAGAGGCAAAGATTGACGCTGAAGTGAAAGCAGCCAAGGGAAACATTTCTTCTGCTACCACGACTTCCGCAGTGACCGATGCTCAAAATGATGGAACCGCTGCCATTAACAACCAACAAACGGCTGCTAATTTGTTAAATACTCAAAGGGCTGATGGTAGTCAATTAACGAACGATGCTACCCAAGCTACGAACACCATTGCTGGTTTAGCTGACCTAACCGATGATCAACGCAAGACTGCTAACGATGCTATTGCCAAAGCTTTGTCTGATGGGCAAAGTGCAATTTCTGCTGGAACAACAACGGATGCAGTGGCTCAAGCTTTGTCTGATGCTGAAAACAGTTTGAATACTGTTGCTTCGACGGCTCAAGGCCAAAACGCCGTCAACGTGGCAACGGATAAGACCACTGCGAAAGGTAAAATTGACACGGCTGCAACGAATGCGAAAAACGCAATCGATGCTTTGACGACGTTGTCAACTGATGAAAAGACCGCTGAAAAAGGCAAGGTTGACCAAGAAGCAAAAACTGCTAAAGATGCCATTGATTCAAAGACAAATTCAACTGATATTAATACTGCCTTAGCTGCCGGTCAACAAGCTATTAGTGCTGAACTATCTGCCGCAACTTTGCAAGATGCAAAGGAAGCTGCAAGTAATACGTTAAGTGTAGCAGTGAAGAATGCCGAAGCAGCCGTTGATAAGATGCCGGATTTGCAAGGTGATCAGATTACAGCTGCTAAGGCAACGATTGAAAAGGCTGCATCAGATGGTAATACAGCGGTTTCAAGTGCAGGCACAACTGATGCTGTGGCCAGTGCATTATCAGCTGCTCAAAAGGCAATTGCTGATGCACAAGCATCAGCTCAATCGGAAAGTGACACCACAGTTGCTGGCGAAAAGAGTGATGCCAAGGCTAAGATTGACACGGCTGCAACGAATGCGAAAAACGCAATCAATGCTTTGACGACGTTGTCACCTGATGAAAAGAACGCTGAAAAAGGCAAGGTTGATAACGAAGCGAGCGCTGCCAAGGCTGCCATTGATGCCAAGACCAATTCAACGGACATCAATAGTGCCTTAGCTGCTGGCCAACAGGCGATTAGTGACGAACAAACAGCGGCTACTTTGCAAGATGCCAAGGAAGCAGCAAGCAACACGTTAAGTGCTGCAGTGACCGCTGCCGAAGCAGCCGTTGATAAGATGCCGGATTTGCAAGGTGATCAAATTACAGCTGCTAAGGCAGCGATTGAAAAGGCTGCATCAGATGGTAATACAGCAGTTTCAAACTCGGGCACAACGGATGCCGTTGCCCAAGCCTTGTCAACTGCTCAAAAGGCAATTGCTGATGCTCAAGCATCGGCTCAATCAACCAGTGATACAACAGTTGCCGGTGAAAAGACTGATGCCAAAGGTAAAATTGACACAGCCGCCACAAATGCAAAGAACGCTATCGCTGCCTTGACCACTTTGTCAGCCGATGAAAAGACGGCAGAAAAAGGTAAGGTTGACCAAGAAGCACAAACCGCTAAAGATGCCATTGATGCCAAGACAAATTCAACCGATATCAATACTGCTCTAGCCGCCGGTCAACAAGCCATTAGTGATGAACTGGCTGCCGCAACTTTGCAGGACGCTAAGGAAGCCGCTGATAATGCGATTGATACGGCTGCCAAGAATGTTAAAACTGCAATTGAAGCGATGACTTCTTTGCAAACAACTGATGTATCAGACCAAGAAGCCAAGATTGACGCTGAAGTGAAAGCAGCTAAGGGAAATATTTCTTCTGCAACCACGACTTCCGCAGTGACCGACGCTCAAAATGATGGAATCACTGCCATTAACAACCAACAAACGGCTGCTAATTTGTTAAATACTCAAAAGGCTGATAGCAGTCAATTAACGAACGATGCTACCCAAGCTACTAACACCATTGCTGGTTTAGCAGACCTAACCGATGATCAACGCAAGGTTGCTAACGATGCTATTACCAAAGCTTTGTCAGAAGGACAAAGTGCAATTTCTGCTGGAACAACAACGGATGCGGTGGCTCAAGCTTTGTCTGATGCTGAAAGCAGTTTGAATACTGCTGTTTCAACAGCCCAAGGACAGAACGCTACGACGGTTGCCGGTGATAAGTCAGATGCAAAAACGGCCCTTGAAAAAGAAGCCGCTGCTGCTAAGCAGGCAATTAGCGAGATGACGACGCTGTCAACGGAAGAACAGAAAAAGTATAGTGGCGTCGTTGATACTGATTTGCAAAATGCTGAAACAGCTATCGATAACCAAACAACTTCAACAGGAATTACCGCTGCCAAGAATACTGGTATTACCAACATTGATAATGACCAGGCTGCAGCTAATTTGATAAATGTACAAAGAACAGACGGCAATCAATTAACGGCTGCTGGTACCCAAGCTACTAACACAATTGCTGGTTTGGCAGATTTGACGGATGCACAACGCACAGCTGCTAACGATGCCATTACAAAAGCTTTGTCTGATGGACAAAGTGCAATTTCAGCTGGAACAACGACGGATGCAGTGGCTCAAGCCTTGTCTGACGCTGAAAACAGTTTGAATACTGCTGTTTCAACTGCTCAAAGTCAAAACGCCACCAACGTGGCCACGGATAAGACTAATGCTAAAGCAGCCATTGATAACGCCGCTTCGAATGCGAAAACCGCTATCGCTGCTTTGACGACTTTGTCTGATACTGAAAAAGAAGCTGAAGAAGGTAAGGTTGACCAAGAAGCCCAAGCTGCCAAGGATGCCATTGATACCAAGACCAATTCAACGGACATCAATAGTGCCTTAGCTGCTGGCCAACAAGCAATTAGTGCTGAACTAACGGCCGCTACCTTGCAAGATGCTAAGGAAGCTGCAAGCAAGACTTTGTCTGCTGCAGTGAAGACTGCTGAAGCAGCGGTTGCTAAGATGCCTGATTTGACATCCGACCAGATTTTAGCTGCCAATACCGCAATTGAAAAGGCCGCCTCAGATGGCAATACGGCTGTTTCAAACTCAACAACAACTGATGCTGTTGCTAGTGCCTTGTCAGCCGCCCAAAAGACCATTGCTGATGCACAAGCTAGTGCTCAATCAGAAAGTGATACAACGGTTGCTGGTGAAAAGAGCACGGCTAATTCTGAAATTGATACGGCTGTTTCGAATGCGAAAGCCGCCATTCAAGCTCTGTTACCTTTGACTGATAGTGAAAAGTCTCAGTTGAAGGCTAACGTTGATACAGCGGCCAATGCTGCTAAGCAAAACATTGCCAGTGCTACGAACAAGGCTGACATCACGAGTGCCGAACAAAATGGCGAAAGTGCCATTTCAGCCGTGACAGCTGCCGCTGTTTTGCAAAACCAAAAAGAAGCTGCTGAAGCACAATTAAAGCAAGCTGCTTTAGATGCGAAGACGGCAATTGCTGGCATGACTGGCTTAAAGTCAGAACAAATCACTAACTACGGTAGTACGATTGACCAAGAACTCAGCGATGGTAATACGGCGATTTCAAATGCGACAACGGCCGATGGTATTAGTAGTGCTTTAAGTGCTGCTGAAGAAAAAATTAACGACACAAAGGTTGCCGCTAATCAGGCAAGCACTAATGCTGTTGCTAATGCACAACAAACTGCTAGTGATGAATTAGATGCCGCTGCTAAGAAGGCCAAGGCTGCCATTGAGGCGATGACCTCTTTGCAGCCAGACCAAAAGTCGACATTTGAAGGTCAAATTGATAGTGCGGTTATAACTGCTAAGGCAAACATTACCAGTGCCACTAACCAAGATAGCATTACGGCCGCTGAACAAGCTGGTGAAAGTGCCATTGCACAGGTTCAAAGCGCTGCTAGTTTGCAAAATGCCAAAGAGGCTGCGATTGCAACCTTGAGTTCATATGGTGATTCAGCTAAGACGGTTATTAGCCAATTGGTCAATTTACCAGCGGACCAGGCTTCTGCTGATAAGAATACGATTGACCAAGATGTTACCAAGGGTACAGCAAGTATTAACGATGCTACTAGTGAAGATGCTGTCCAAACAGCATTGACATCCGCCGAAGGTTTGATTGATTCCGTTAAGACAACGGCGCAATCACAGAGCAATACTGCTTTGCAGACTGCCCAAAATAACGCTGAATCGGCCATTGATGCTTTGGCTGCTAAGGTTAAAGCAACTATTGATGCGATGTCACCATTAAGTGATAAGGCTGCTCGTGAAGCACAAGTTGACACTGATGCAGCCAATGCCAAGGCTGCCATTGCGTCACAAACGACTGTAACAGAGGTTACTTCGACTCAAGCTAGTTGGACAACGACGATTAACGGTGAAGTGACGGCCGCTTCTTTGCAAAGTGCTAAAGAAGACGCTGTGTCACGCTTACGTTCATATGCGGACAATGCTGAGACCACAATTAAAAACTTACCTGATTTGACCAATGATCAAATCTCGTCTGCCAATGCAACGATTGAAAATGCTGTGACAAGTGGTAATACCAATATCAACAGCGGTTCAACAGTTGATGATGTCAAAAACGCTTTGAATGCCGCTGAACAGTTGATTAATGGTGCCAACACGTCCGCTCAATCAGAAAGTCAACAGGCTGTTGCCAGTGCCAAGACTGATGCAATCAATGAAATCACGAATGCAGCCAACAATGCCTTGAGTACGATTGACGGTTTGTCACCAATGTCTGATGACGATAAGAAGGTGGCTAAGCAACAAGTTACAGATGATGAAGCTGCTGCCATTAAGGCGGTCAATGCTGCGAGTGACAAGGATGCGATTACAGCTGCTAAGCAGTCTGGAATTGAAACAATTAACCAAGACATCACGAACTCGCAAGTTTCAAATGCTAAGACTAGTGCTATCAATAGCTTGTCTGACTATGCTACTAAGGCAAAAGCCACCATTGCGGCTTTACCTGATTTGACCAAGGATCAAATTGATGCTGCTAATAAGGCAATTGATGATGCGGTGACTGCTGGTAATTCTGCCATTAACGCAGATTCTACCAACACGCTTGCCCTCGTTAAGTCAGCCTTATCAGCTGCTGAAGGCAATATTGACACCATTACCCGTCAATATGAAAGCAGTAGTAATGACACGGTTACGAAGGCTAAGACCCAAGCAAACAGTGACATCGATGCTGCGGCAACAGCTGCCAAGCAGGCCATTGATTCCTTGACGAATTTGACCTCTGATGAAAAGACGGCTGCTAAGAATACCGTTGATGCGGATGCCACCACTGCTAAGCAAAATGTTAATAACAGTACTGATACTGCTGCAATTAATTCAGCAGATTCAAAAGGCCTTTCACAAATTGGAATTGATAAACAAGCTGCTATCTTGCAAGACACGAAGAAGGCAGCCAATGCTACCTTAGCTGCTATTGTTAAAAAAGCAAATGATGCAGTTAGTGCTTTGCCTGATTTGAAGGGAACGCAGTTATCCGATGCCCAAACGGCCATTGCCAATGCTTTGACTGATGGTACAACGGCCATTAATAATGCTACGGATACGGACGCCGTTGCTGCTGCTCTTGCTGCTGCTCAGCAAAAGATGTCCGATGCCCAAAGCACAGCAGCAAGCGAAAGTGCTGCTAATTTGGCTGATGATAAGCAAACCGCTAGTGCGGCCATTGATTCAGCGGTCCAGACTGCTAAGGATGCAATTGCCAAATTGACGAACTTATCAGACACTGAAAAGTCAGCTCAAGAGACGATTATTGACAACGCTGCCACGCAGGCTAAAAGTAATATTACTGCTGCCACTACGCCAGCCCAAATTAATACGGCTCAGTCAAACGGCCAAGCAACGATTACAAGTGATTTAAACGCTGCTACCTTGAAGGATTACCAAGAAGGGGCAGTTAAGGAATTAGACCAGTACGCAACAACCGTCAAAGGTCTTGTTGCTGCTATGCCAGATTTGGCAAAAGATCAATTATCAGCTGCTAACCAAGCAATTACAGACGCTAACAGTGATGGTGATAATGCCATTAACGCAGCAACTGATACAAGCACGGTTGATACCGATTTGGCCAATGCTAAAGCCGCAATTGATGCTGCTAAGGCAACAGCTCAGAGTCAAAGTAATAAGACCGTTTCAGCGGCACAGCAAAATGCTGACAATGATTTGGACACTGCTGCTGCCAATGCCAAAGCGGCCATTGAGAAGTTGACAACCTTATCTGATGGTGAGAAGCAAGCTGATCAAAATAGTATCGACGCCTTGGTTAAGGCAGCTAAGAATAAGATTTCTGCTGATACCAGCACGACTGCTATCTCAACAGATTACGGTGATGCCATTTCACAAATCAACGCTATTCAAACAGCCGCAACTTTGCAGGATGCAAAGGAAGCTGCTGCAGCAACGTTGACGGCAGCTGGTCAATCCGCTAAGGATGCCATTGCCAAAATGCCGGATTTGGGCTCAGATGCGATTAAGAAAGCTGATGCTGACATTGACCAAGCAGTCAGCGATGGTCAAAGCACGATTACGAGTGCTACTGACTCCGATAGTGTTGCGACTGCTCTGGCAAATGCCGAAGCTGCTGTTAACAAGATTCAAGCTAGCTCTCAAAGTCAAAGTGATCAAACAGTTACAGGTGATAAAGCTACCGCCGATACGGCTATCGATAATGCTGCCAAAGCCGCAACTACTGCCATTAATGCTTTAAAGACTTTGTCTGATACTGAAAAAGAAACAGCAATTACCAATATTCAAAAGGCTGCTGCTGCAGCTAAGTCCAATATCAGTAATGCGACAAACTCGAAGGACATCACGACTGCTCAAAACAACGGTACTGATGCGATTAATAATCTTGTGTCGGCTGCTACTTTGCAAGATGCCAAGGAAGCTGCTAAGGCAACATTGACCAGTGATGGCCAGGCTGCTAAGGATGCTGTCGCTAAGATGCCGGATTTGACAAAAGATCAGATTAAGGCCGCTGACGATGCCATCGACCAAGATGTTCAAAAGGGTCAGAATAATGTTGATGCTGCGACCGATACTAATGGTGTTGCTAGTGCTCAAAGCGCTGCTGAAAAGGCAATCGCTACTGATCAAGCTAGTGCACAAGCAACCAGCGACGATTCGGTTGCTGGTACAAAGAAAGCTGCACTTGCCAGCTTGAGTGATGCTGCTGAAAAGGCAAAGGCCACCATTGCGGCTCTACCAGATTTGACAGATGACCAAGTGAAAGCTGCTGATGCCGCAATTGATGCTGCTGCCAAGAATGGCGAGGATGCTATTAATGCCGACCAGGATAGCAAGAGCATCAACAATGACTTGAACACTGCTGAAAATAATATCAATCAGATTCAAGTCTCAACCAAGGGCGAAAGTGATTCAACTGTTCAAAAGGCGCGCGATGCTGCTAATTCGGCGATTGCCAATGATGCTCAAGCAGCTAAGAATAAGATTGATTCGTTGACTAATTTGACCCCAGACCAAAAGTCTGCCGCCAAAGCCCAAGTTGACGCCGATGCAAAGGCTGCTACGGACACTGTCAACCAAGCAACCAACAAAGACGATGTGGCTGCAGCCAACACCAACGGTGCTAACAAGATTAGCAACGATGAACAGGCTGCTGCACTTCAAGATGCTAAGAATAAGGCCGATAGTGATCTGGCCGATGCTGGTAACCAGGCTAAACAAGTAATCAACGGTTTGACTGACTTAACGCCAGACCAGAAGTCTAAGGCCGATAAGGCCATTAATCAGGCGGTTAACGATGGTCAAAAGAACGTCGATGCAGCTACTGACCAAGCTGGTGTGGCTTCTGCTAAGCAAGTCGCCGAAGCTGTCATTGCAGCTGTTAAAGCAAACTCTGAATCAGCCGACAATTCGACTGTTGAGAAGGCTAAGCAAGCTGCTAGTGATGCCATCGACCAAGCTGCTCAGAATGCTAAAAACCAGATTGATAACTTGCCTGGCTTAACTGATGCTCAAAAGCAAGCTGCTAAGAATCAAATTGATACTGACACAGCCAACGCTAAGAAACAAATTAGTCAAGCTACAACAGTGACCGCTGCTACGGCTGGTCAAGCCGATGGGAGAAGTGCAATTAACAATGACGTACAAAGTGCTACTTTGCAAAGTCAAAAGGCACAAGCGATTGCTAACTTGAACCAGGCTGCTGCTGACAAGAAGGCTAAGTTAGCCGGTGTCACTGGTGCTAGTGCTAGCCAATTAGCAACGGTTAACCAAGCAATTGACCAGTTAGTTGCTCAGTACGACCAGCAGATTAATGCTGCAACGTCTAATGATGCAATTGATAGTTTATTGCAGGCTGGTCAAACAGCTATTGATGCCGTTTCACTGGGTGAAATCCAACCACAAGTTCAACAATTGGTTGCAACACCGTCAGTTGATGACGATGTGGTGGCATTGCCACAAACTGGCACAAAAGTTCAACAACCAACCCGGATGGACCGGTATGTGCAAGCAACGCCGGTACTACTAGCGGATTCTCGAGTAAAGAGTAAGAAGGCTCATCACAGTGATAGTGGCGAATTGACTCGCGTTGATTTGAACCGAAATCGCGGTCGAGTAATGTTAGTTGCTTTGATTGGCTCTGTCTTGTCATTGTTTGTTTTGATAGTGTCTGTCATCAAATCGAAGAAGTAATGGAAGAACTGTAAGTTTTCAACGACTGAACGTTAATGTTAATTAGCGTTCGGTCGTTTTTTCTTTCACTTAAAGCCTTCACAAACTATCCTTGACACCTACCTCAAACCTGCTAAACTTAGAGGTAGATTAACCGATGAATAGGGAAAGGTTAAAGGCTGGTTTTAGGGACTTGGCGGTTAGTGGAAGCCAAGCGAAGCGTTTAACTTTAAGACACCTGGAAGGTTGCTGTTAACCCAGCCGTTTACCCGCGTTATGGGTAAGAGCACGTTTTTAAACGTGGAACTAAGGTGGTACCGTGCGAGAAGCGCCCTTAATAACCTTGTCTTTTTTTGGCAAGGTTGTGAGGGTGCTTTTTTTTATTTTTCGGTGTAATAGACAAATGAGGGGGATGACGCTGAGAGGCGTTTCTAACAGATATGGCAAAAGCAACTTATCAACGGCCCAAAGGAACGGCCGATTTATTTGAAGAAAGAATGACGGAATGGCAACGGGTCGAAGACCAAGCCCGGAAAGTCTTTGCTACTTATGGCTATGGTGAAATTCGGACACCGATGTTTGAAGCTTTTGATGTCTACGCTCGGTCTGCAGGGGATACCTCTGATGTCGTGACCAAAGAAATGTATGACTTTAACGACAAAGGTGACCGGCACATGGCCTTGCGTCCGGAAGGAACGGCCGGGGTTGTCCGGGCCTTTGTTGAAAACAAGCTTTTTGGTCCTGAACACGAAAACCCTTATAAGATTTTTTACATGGGCCCAATGTTCCGTTATGAACGCCCACAGGCGGGACGGTTCCGTCAGTTCCACCAAATTGGGGTGGAAGCCTTTGGGTCACTAGCCCCAAGTTTGGATGCCGAAGTGATTACGATGGTCGTGAAGTTTTTGGCCTCACTTGGTCTAAAGGACTTAAAGGTTGCCTTGAATACCTTAGGGGACCAAGATTCCCGTAAGCAATACCGGGATGCCTTGGTAGCCTACTTGCAACCCCACTTTGACGAATTGTCAAAGGATTCAAAGGCTCGTTTGGAAAAGAACCCCTTGCGAATTTTGGATTCGAAAGATGAAAATGACCAAAAGATTGTGGC
This sequence comes from Fructobacillus sp. ChS1-6f1-1-27, assembly GCF_059579415.1. NCBI lineage: Bacteria > Bacillati > Bacillota > Bacilli > Lactobacillales > Lactobacillaceae > Fructobacillus > Fructobacillus sp. ChS1-6f1-1-27. The sequence continues at coordinate 207,405 of NZ_JCAOER010000001.1, forward strand.
CGATGCCCCTAAGATTTTTGACTATTTGTCAGCTGAATCAAAGGACCACTTTGACCAGGTAAAGTCTTACTTGGATGATTTGGGAATTGACTACGAAATCGATCAAACGATGGTCCGTGGTTTAGATTACTACAACAACACCATCTTTGAAGTCATGACGACTGATCCTAACTTGAAGGGGGCTGCTACCATTGCTGGTGGTGGTCGCTACTCTGGTTTGGTCGAAGAATTTGGTGGGCCAGAAACGCCAGGGATTGGCTTTGGCTTGGGAGTTGAACGGTTGTTATCACTCCTAGAGGCACAGGGCCAAGCAAAGCTAGTACCAAAGCCGTTGGACTTTTACTTGGTTCACATTGGAAAAGCTAACCAAAAGAAGACGCTCGAAGTGGCAACTAAGTTGCGAGACCTTGGCTACTCAGCTGACTTAGACTTTGCTAGCCGGTCAGTGAAGGCCCAGTTTAAGGCCGCTAACCGCCGTCAGGCCCAGTTTGTCATGACCTTTGGTGATGAAGAAGTCAAAAGTAACCAAGTTCAGGTTAAAGATATGCAGTCTGGTCAACAGGCTGAGTTAAAGTTAGACCAAATTAGTACTGATTTACCAGGCGTTATGGCAGAGCTAGCCCAGGGAGAGGAAGAATAAGATGAAACGAACAACCTATGCAGGATTAGTAGACGAACAATACATCGGCCAAAAAGTGACCTTGGCTGGTTGGGTACAAAAGCGCCGGAACTTTGGTGACCTGGTCTTCGTTGACTTGCGGGACCGGGAAGGGATTGTCCAGTTGACTTTTTCAGCTGATAATCAAGAAGCCTTAGCCGTTGCCCAAGAAGTTCGCAACGAATACGTCCTTTCAATTGAAGGGGAAGTCGTTACCCGAGCTGATGGTCAAAAAAATGACAAGATTAAGTCTGGTGGGATTGAAGTCAAGGTGACTAAGGCGGAAATCTTAGCTGAAGCTAAGACACCGGTCTTTGATATTGAAGACGGGGTCAATGCTGGGGAAGAATTGAAGCTCCAGTACCGGTACTTGGACTTGCGCCGGCCAGAAATGCAAAAGAACTTGAAGGTCCGTTCAAAAATTATGGCATCAGCCACTCACTTTATGGACCAAAATGACTTTATTAACATTGAAACCCCTTATTTGGCCAAGTCAACGCCAGAAGGAGCCCGCGATTACTTGGTGCCATCCCGGGTTTACCCAGGTTCATTCTATGCCTTGCCACAATCACCGCAATTGTTTAAGCAATTGTTGATGGGGGCTGGTTATGACCGTTACTTCCAAATTGCCCGCTGCTTCCGTGATGAAGACTTGCGTGGGGACCGTCAGCCCGAATTTACCCAACTAGATATGGAAACTTCTTTCATGTCCGCGGCTGAAATCCAAGAATTGGTTGGTAACTGGGTCAAGCAGATTATGAAAGACGTTGTTGATTATGACTTGGATGCCAATCAAATTGACCGGTTGACTTGGCAGGAATCAATGGACCGTTTTGGAACTGATAAGCCTGACTTGCGGATTGCTTATGAAATTAAGGACTTGTCAGCTGCTGTGGCTGGTTCTGACTTTGGTGTCTTCGCCAATGCCGTTAAGGATGGTGGGGTCGTCAAGGCCTTGGCTGTTCCTGGTGGGGCGGACCACTATTCTCGTAAGGATATTGATAAGCTTGGTCAGTACATCGAACGTTTTGGGGCCAAGGGCTTGGCCTGGATGAAGGTTGGTGCTGACGGCTTAACTGGTCCAATCGCTAAGTTCTTTGACGAAGCGGCTCAGGCTGACTTGACTGAAAAGACTGGTGCTAAGGAAGGCGACCTCTTGCTCTTTGGCGCTGGTCGGACAGACGTTGTAGCCGCTTCATTGGATTACTTGCGCCGTCAAACGGCCGAAGACTTGGACTTGGTGGACCAAGATAAACCATGGCGGTTTGCTTGGATCGTTGACTGGCCACTCTTCGAATATTCAGAAGACTTTGACCGCTGGATTGCTGCTCACCATCCATTTACGATGCCAAATGAAGAAGACTTGCACTACCTTGATGAAGGTGAAGACCCCCACAAGGCCCACGCTCAGTCTTATGACTTGGTTTTGAACGGTTACGAACTTGGTTCTGGCTCAATCCGTATCCACCGGACTGACATCCAAGAAAAGATGCTCAAGGCTCTTGGCTTTACCAAGGAATCAGCTGAAGAGGCCTTTGGTTTCTTGCTGGAAGGAATGGAATACGGTTTCCCACCAATGGGTGGAATTGCTCTTGGATTGGACCGCTTGGCAATGCTCTTGACTGGCCAAGACAACATCCGTGAAGTGATTGCCTTCCCGAAGAACTCGAAGGCGACAGAACCAATGACAGAAGCACCAACCCGGGTTGCCGACCAACAGTTAGGCGAACTTGGCTTGGTTGTTCCTGAAAATGACACAAAAATGTAAAAACCAAACAAAATTAGGTGAAATACTTGGTATTTCGCCTTTTTTTCTGTTTTTTATTTAAAAAAACGGGTAAAAAGGTAGAATTTAACTTTAATTTTACCCAAAACTTGTTAAAATATATTGTATCGAGTGACGGGTTCGTCACTAAGCTAAGGGCCAGGCTTCCAGTTGGTCAAAAGGGCTAGGGACTAAAGCGGCAGTGCTGCTCAAGTTAACCTAGCAAAAATCAATGATACGCAAAATTGGGAAAAATCTAGATCACTTCTACTTTCATCAGTTTATGGGTGCCGCCTTTTATGGGATTATGCTGGCACTGGCAATGAATTACTTCTGGCTACCAGGTCACGTTTACTCGTCTGGCTTCACTGGTTTGGCGCAGTTGCTAAACAGTATCACGGGCGGCAAGGTCAACGTTGGTTTGGCGATCGCCTTAGTTAACCTGCCATTGTTGGTTTTGGCCTGGCTGAATTTGTCAAAGCGTTTTGCTATTTTTACCGCGCTGGCCGTTATCTTGTCATCAGCCTTCGTCCCAATCTTTGCGACGAAGACAGTTTTGACGCCAGACCCCTTGATTAACGCTATTTTTGGTGGGGCCATCAACGGAATGGCGGTTGGAACCGCCTTGCGGTCTGGCCTTGGGACTGGTGGTTTAGATATTATTGGGATGACCATTAAGCAAAAGTTCCATACCAAAGTCGGCTCGGTTAACCTCGCCTTTAACGCCGTTATCATGGTGGGGGCGGGACTGACCTATGGTTGGCAGTATGCTTTGTACTCAATTATTGGAGTGGTGGTTTCTTCTCACTTTATCGATGTCTTTTATACCCACCAACAGCAAATTCAAGAGATGATTGTGACCGATGAGCCAGAAAAAATGGTCGATCACATTCAAAACAAGATGCGCCGTGGTGTCACGATTATCGATTCTGCCCGGGGTGGTTATACTGGTAAGGACCGGTCGATTTTACTAACCGTTGTCACCCAGCATGAACTGCCAGATTTGCGGAAAGCAATCAAGGAAGTTGACCCCCATGCCTTTTATTCCGAATCGAAGGTGGAACACACTGGTGGTCACTTCTATGAACCGGAACCATAAATAAACTTTTCATTGACTTAGGACCTGGTCCTAAGTCTTTTTTGATTCTAAATTAGTTAAGGATTCCTCTAAAAGAACCCCTTTCATTACAGTTTGATTGCAGTATAATGGAATTGAAATAAAGTATGAGAGGAGAGTATTATGACAACTGACGCGAAAAATTGGGACCCGAAGAAGCTTGCCAACCGCTTTTGGATACTGGCTGTTTCCTTGGTGATCACAACGGGGACGGCGATTTCGCCAGCTTTGCCTGCCATGCAGGAAAGTTTTTCGTCTTATCCAAGTACCTTGGTGAATATGACTGCCACCATCCAGCAGATTCCAGCCTTTATTGTTTTGCTGTTTTCCAGCCAAATTGCGAACCGCTTTGGCATTAAGAAAGTGGTTGCGAATGGGATTTTAACAATGGGGATTGCAGGCTTGCTGCCAGCTGTGCTGAATAACTTGTGGTTGATTTTGGCTAGTCGGGTAATTTTTGGAATTGGGATTGGTTTGATTAATTCCTTGGCGATTACTTTAATTAACCTCTACTATAGCGGGGCTGACTTGTCACAGATGCTTGGCAACCGGACCGCCTTTGAACCAATAGGGGTTTCGATTGTTAACTTATTGGCAGGGTTCTTGCTGGCCTTTAGTTGGCATGCTTCCTTCTTAGCCTATGGGTTAATCTTAGTTGTCTTTTTTGGTTTCTGGTGGAAGGTGCCAGAGTATGACCAGGAGGATACTAGTGATGGCCAGGCTAAAAAGAAGGGAAAACTCTCTTGGTTGATGGTTTATACGGCCTTGTTCTGTGGGTCTTTGACAATGGGGATGGCGATTGTCAATGTGATGACTCCCGACATTGTGGTTGATAAGGGCCTTGGAACCGCCAGCGTGGCCAGTGTGATTATTACGATTTATACTTTTGCTGGGATGTTTATGGGCTTCTTATTTGGAACCTTCTTTAAACTTTTCAAGAAGTATATTTTACTGGTCGGCTTGGCCTGCATGGTTCTTGGCGCTTTGATGATGAACTATGCTAATAACCTGGTTGTTCTAACGATTGCGGTAGTCGTAATTGGAATGTCTTACCCAATGGCTGGAACCTACATCTTTAACTATGTTGATGACAATACGGCTAAAGAAAGTGTCGGCTTGGCAAATTCAGTCTTACTAATCGGCTGTAATGTCGGAACGGCTCTGATGCCATTAGCAATGTCATTGATGGATGAGTTTTCACCACTTAAGGGTGAAAATCCGGGGATTGGAATGTACGGGCTCTTGATTGCCTTGATGGCGGTTCTGATTGCCCTTTGGACCATTATTCGGGTAGTAACCCCTAAGAGGGGTTAAAGGGACAGACCTTGTCAAAAAAATGTTGACGAGGGCTTGAAAATTTGAGATAATTATAAGGTTCTTAATGCATATCGTGATAACGAAAAAAAGTGCGAGAAAGGAGGGGATCGAACATGGCAAAGGTCATTGTACGTAAGAATGAATCTTTGGATGATGCATTGCGCCGTTTCAAGCGTGGTGTTTCAAAGGACGGTACTCTCCAAGAATACCGGAAGCGCGAATTCTACGTGAAGCCTTCAGTTGAACGTAAGTTGAAGTCTGAAGCTGCTCGTAAGCGCAACAAGAAAAAGAAGAACCGTTAATTCGGCCAAAAAACGTCACTTTGGTGGCGTTTTTTATTTGGTGCCGTGGTAGACTATAAATAGTAGAATTCCACGTTTAAAAGGAGAATAAGATGACGCTATTAGAACAAGCCCAACAAGATATGAAAACAGCCATGAAGGCCAAGGACAAGGAAAAGCTTGCCGTTGTCCGTCAGATTAAGTCTGCTGTGATGAACGAACAAATCAACTTGGGCCATGATTTGACTCCTGAAGAAGAATTGACGGTCTTGTCACGCGAAGTTAAGCAACGCAAGGATTCATTGGCTGAATTTAAGGCTGGTGACCGGGCTGACTTGGCAGATGCTACTCAAAAGGAATTGGACATCTTGGCTGCTTACTTACCTGCCCAATTGTCTGAAGACGAAATCAAGGAAATTGTCCAAAAAGCAATTGCACAAACTGGTGCCACTAGCCCAGCTGATATGGGAAAGGTCATGGGAATTGTGACTGGTCAAACCAAGGGCCGTGCTGACGGTAAGGTGGTTGCTGACCAAGTTAAGCAAGCCTTGGCTAAGTAAGAATTTTGGAGTAGCTTTCAGGCTGCTCAATACATAGATAATGGTCATTTTGGCCAAATGAAGAAAAAGATAGGATTATTTTATGAACACAAACCTGGGAGAAGTCATCAAAGCTAAGGTGACCGATGAAAACGACCAATACTTTTTTGCCCAAGTTGACGGGGTCACTTATGAAATTGCAAAGGACGAATTAGAGAAGCCTTTGCGAATTGGTGGCTTGGTGACTGGCTTTGCTTACCAAAACGAAGACCACCGCTTGCAAATCACGAAGACGGTGCCAGCGGTGCAAAAAGACCAGTATGCTTGGGGCACAGTCGTTAATTCTCGGTCTGACCTCGGTGTCTTTGTTAATATTGGCTTAGCCAATAAGGACTTGGTCGTGTCATTAGATGACTTGCCAACGATTAAAGCCTTGTGGCCCAAAAATGGTGACCGCTTGCTTTTGTCAATCAAGCAAGATAGTAAAGACCGGTTGTGGGGAAAAATTGCCCAACAAGACGTGGTCCAGTCGGTTTCACGCCGGGCCCGGATGGGTGGTAATGGTTTGAAGCAGGGAGCCGAAGTGAAAGCCACTGTTTACCGCAATAAGATGGCGGGAACCCTAGTTTTGACGGATGATTACTGCCTTGGCTTTATTCACCCATCACAACGGGAAGTTGAACCTCGTCTGGGTGAAGTGGTCAGTGGCCGAGTCTTAGGCGTTAATGACCGTGGGATTGTCAACTTGTCATTGAAACCATTGGCTTACAAGTTAATGGATGAGGATGCGAAGTTCTTGTTGATTCAATTGCAACGCAAGGCCGACCATTTCCTTCCGTTTAATGATAAGTCAGACCCAGAAGCGATTAAAAAGCAGTTTGGCTTTTCAAAGTCACAGTTTAAGCGGGCCTTGGGTCGGTTGTATAAGGACCGTTTGATTACCCAAGTTGAGGGTGGCATCCAGTTGACCGAGGCCGGACAAGGAGCATAAGCTGATGTTACCTGACGTGATGGAAGACTATTTAAATTACGTCCAAGTTGACCGGGGTTTATCCCAAAATACGTTAACCGCGTACCGGCGGGACCTAGTGATTTTTTGCCAGTTTTTAGGTGAACAGCAAAAGACCTGGCAAGAAGTTGACCACCAGGTTGTCTTGACCTTTTTAAACGACTTACGGAAAAAAGGGCGGGCAAATACTTCGGTTGCCCGGATGGTGACGACTTTACGGAAGTGTTTTTCTTATTTGAAAAAGGAAAACCTAGTCGACCACGACCCAATGTTAAACGTTAAACCACCCAAGAAAGCTGAACATTTGCCAGCCGTCTTGTCGGTTGAAGAAGTGGATAAGTTGTTGGATACGCCTAAGTTAGACACGCCTTTAGGCATGCGAACCCGGGCAATGCTTGAAATGATGTATGCCACCGGGCTTAGAGTTTCTGAAGTGGTAAACTTGAAGTTAGAAGACTTACACCTTGATTTAGGGCTAATCCAGACCCTTGGAAAAGGGGATAAAGAACGGATTATCCCAATTGGTGAAGTTGCCGTTGACTGGGTTGGGGCTTACTTACGGGAAGCCAGGCCAGCCTTGGTCAAAGACCAGGCAACTAAGAACCTCTTTGTTAATGACCATGGTCGGGCGTTGACCCGGCAGGGGGTCTGGGGCTTAATCAAGCACCTGGTGGCCGAGGCAGGTATTCAAAAAGACGTTTCGCCACACACCTTGCGGCATTCATTTGCCACCCATATCTTAGAAAATGGGGCGGACTTACGGATTGTTCAGGAGTTACTAGGGCACGCCGATATTTCCACGACCCAGATTTATACCCATATTTCGAGAAAGCGGTTAAGCGAAGTTTATGATGACTTCCACCCAAGAGCTTAGGTGAAAAGGAGGACTGCATGTTAATTCCAGTTCGAAATGATGATGAAAAAATTGTGATGGGCCTCTTTTCCTTGGTACCAGAGCTAAAAGATATTGACCACTTGCAACAGGTACAAGAACAGTACGAGCAAAAGGACTTCGACCTGTTGTTTTGGTCGCCTGACCAGGATGATTCGATTAATGGACTGGTCGGTTTCCAGCACTACCAAAAAAACGTTTTGATTATCCGCCATTTGATTTTGACACCGGGAGCTCCGAAAAAGGCGACCCATGCTCAAATCTTATCGGAACTGCAAGAACGGTACCCAGATGCTAGCATCATGGGCACGCTTGAAACTCAGAGCGTGGTTGATAAGTGGCGGAAGCACTACTAAAGTTGTGAAAATTTCAGTATAAGTGAGTGAAGAACAATCGCAGAATCCAGTTTAACAATTAAAATTACTGACTTTGAAGGCCCACTGGACCTTCTTTTGCATTTGATTAAGAAACATGAAATGGATATTTTTCAGCTGCCGATTGCAGAAGTAACCAAGCAGTACCTGTCTTTTATCCATGACCAGCAGGCGATGCAATTGGATGTCGCGGCCGAATACTTAGTAATGGCTGCCAAATTAATCCACTTGAAATCTACGGATTTGCTGCCAAAGCCACCGGTTGAAGACGACTTGGACGATGACCAAGAAGACCTGGACCCCAAAGAAGAATTGATTGCTCGTTTGTTAGTTTACCAACGCTTTCAACAAGCGGCTGGCTTCTTCGATGACCGGCAAGAATCGGGCCTCCAGTCCTTTGTCCGGCCGGCAATTGAAGAAGAAAAGCCAAGTAAGGACCAGCCACTGGCGCTGGCACCAGGGTTAACGTTGATTGACTTACAATTAGCTTTTGACGGTGTCTTGGCCAGAAAGCGGGACTTAGCACCTAAGACCCGTCAGGTCGAGTCCGATTCTTACACGATTGGTGACGGAATTGCGGCCATTCGTTCGACAATGCAACGAATTCCAAGGCACGAGTCGGTTCCTTTTACGGCCTTATTCGAGGGAGTGCACCGACCAGACCAGTTGGTGATGACCTTCTTAGGCTTGCTTGAATTAACCAAGGATGGCGAAGTTACCCTATGGCAGGCCGACCTTTCGGATGAAATTTTGATTAAAGCGGTGGATGATGAAAGAACAGATGAAACAAATTGAGGCTTTGCTCTTCGTAGCTGGTGAAGATGGGCTAACGGCGGCCGAATTAGCTAAGGTAACTGGTTTTGATAAGGGGGCAGTCCCTGGCCTAGTCGATAAGTTAGCGGCTGATTTAATTGAAAAAGATTCTCCTTTGACTATCCGGTCCTCAGACGGTCGGTATGTGATTGTGACCAAGCCGGAATTTGGCAAACTGGTTTCAGCTTACTTTGACTTGCCAGTTAATACCAAGTTAACCCAGCCACAGTTAGAAACATTGGTGATTGTGGCCTACCAGCAGCCAATTACCCGAGTGGAAATTGATCAAATCCGTGGTGTTCGGTCAGCCGGAACGATTCAGAAGTTGCTCTTGCACCAATTGATTGAATCGGTTGGTCGAAAAGAAGAAATCGGTCGGCCAATTTTATATGGGACAACGCCAGACTTCTTGGACTACTTTGGCTTAAAGTCCTTGGAAGATTTGCCGGAATTACCAGATATTGACGATTTGACCTTAAACGAAGAAAGTCAGCAAGAAGTGGCTTTGTTTGACCAAATCGATGACCAAGGGGACACGGAAACCAAGGCTGGTGAAGCCGTGGTTGAAGACTTAGACCAAGCAACTGTCCAATCAGCTACAAAGATGAAAAACAGCCAGTCTGCTGGCCAGGTAGTGACCGAAGAAACAGAGGAGAATGACCATGAGTGATGACAAGCAACGGTTGCAAAAAGTGATTGCCCAGGCCGGGATTGCCTCTCGTCGGGCGGCTGAAAAAATTATTGAAGAAGGTCGGGTAGAAGTCAACGGTCAAGTTGTTAGTGAACTTGGGACTAAGGTCGACCGCCATGATGAAGTCAAAGTCGACGGGGTTCCGCTTGACGGCCAGGAAAAGCATGTCTACTACTTGTTGAACAAGCCCCGTGGGGTGGTGACGACTAGTTCTGATGACAAGGGGCGGCGAACGGTGGTTGATCTGTTTGACGATGTTGATAAGCGGATTTACCCAGTTGGTCGGTTGGACTATGACACAACGGGAGTCTTGTTAATGACCAACGATGGGGACTTAGCCAACCAGTTGATGCACCCCAAGGGTCGGGTTGATAAGGTTTATACTGCTAAGGTCAAAGGTCTTGCTACTTTAGACCAGTTAGCCCCGCTTAAACGCGGGGTGGTTTTAAAGGGGCAAAAGACCGCACCGGCCAAGGTTGCAATTGAAAAGGTTGATAAGGATAAGAAAGTTTCCTTTATCAACGTGACGATTCACGAAGGGCGGAACCACCAGGTCAAGGATATGTTGGCCAAGGTCGGTTACCCGGTTGAAAAGCTCCGGCGCGACCGGTATGCCTTCTTGGACTTAGTCGGCTTGCAACCAGGGGATTACCGAGAATTGAAGCATGACGAAGTCAAGCGGTTGAAAGCTGGAGATTACCGGTTCTTACGCCGTAAGTAAAATGATTGAAAATTAATTAGAATGGTTGGCGTTGGGCCGACCATTTTTATTTTAAATTAAGCTTGCTTGCTAGAAAAGCAGACCCGTGCTATACTAACTTTTGTTGTAATAGAATAATAACTTCGGGGTCGGGTGAAAGTCCCAACCGGCGGTGAAGCAGCTTTAGCTGATAAGCCCGCGACCTACCTTTGGTAGCTGATTTGGTTAGAATCCAAAGCCGACCGTAAAGTCGGGTATAAAGAAGTTTTAAAGACAGTCTTTTTTGCTGGCCTTTATTTTACCCCGGGGTGAAGTAGGGCCTTTTTTTAGGCCCAAAGGAGTAGAAAATGACACAAAATACTACCAAAAAGCTCACCCTGGTCGCCGTTTTAGGGGCAATTGCCTTTGCCCTCACGATTTTTCCGCAAGTGGCGATCATTCCTGGTGCATCTTTTTTGAAGCTCGATTTCTCAATCGTACCAGCCTTTTTGGCCTTATATTGGCTTGGACTGAGTTCTAGTATCTGGGTCTTGTTATTGCGAACAGTGTTGAAGTTAATCTTGTTCAATGAAGGGGCCAATACTTATATTGGCTTACCTGTTAACTTGGTGGTCGGCTTAGCCTTTATCTTAGTGGTTTACGCCTTTGAAAGGGCTGAATCGGCTTGGCCAAAGTGGCTCTGGCAGATTGTGACCGCAGCGGTTGCCTCATTTGCCGTGACCATCGTAGCTTATTTAGCCAATGTGCTGTGGGCCATTCCTTTGTATGCGAAGTTTGCTAACTTTGATATTGCTAAGTTTATTGGTTTGAAAGCCTACTTGTGGGGGATGGTTGTTCCATTCAATATCGTGGAAGGCCTGATTTGGTTCTTTGTCTCGTTGATTATCGTTGGAATTTTGTCACCTTTTAAGAAAAGCTTTCGGTCTTAAGAAAAGGTTATCAATTTCAATTCTTGGTTCGTGTTAGACTTGTCCATAGAATTAATTGGAGGTCTTAAAACATGAATGACCAAGCAGTCCCAACATTGTCACGGCGGCAACGTAACCAACAGCCAGCTAATGACCAAAAGAAACAACCTAAGCAAGAAAAGCACCAAAGTCATGGTGGCTTAGTGGCCATCTTAGTTTTGGTGTCACTATTTTTGCTCGCCTCAGCACCAGTTTATGGTATGCTAAAAAACGGTGGCAGCAGCCAAGAGACAAGTACGACTTCTTCAAAGTCAAGCTCATCTAAGTCTGCTGCATCCAGCTCAAGCTCATCTGCAGCGGCTACTAGCCAAAGTAGTGACGATAGTGCTAGCTCATCTTCTGAAACAGCCGCTCAGTCGAGTGCTGCTCAAAGTAGCGATGACCAAGCTGCCTCTCAGGCAGCTTCAAATAGTACAGCCGTCTTGGGTACGAGCCAAACTTTGTACAACTTTGCCGTAACTCACAATACTAGTCCAGCCAACATTATTGCTTTGAACCCAGGTTTGACAACGTCAAACTACTCACAGTATGCTGGTCAGTCATTGCGGATTAAATAACTGATAGGAACTAAGAATTACTATGACAAACCCCGCCCATTTTCAAGTTGCCATTGATGGACCAGCCTCTGCTGGCAAATCAACGATTGCCAAGATTTTAGCAAAGGACTTGAAGTATGTTTACGTTGATACCGGTGCGATGTACCGGGCGATTACGTTAGCTGCTAAAAAGGCGGGGCTTTCTTATAGTGATGAAGACCAAATTGTAGCTTTGCTGCCAAGTATCAAGATTGACTTTGAACCAGGTGAACCGGTCCAAAAGGTCTTGTTGAATGGTGAAGAGGTGACAGAAGCGATTCGGTCAACTGAGATTACTAACAACGTTTCCTTAGTATCTTCATACCAAGCCGTCCGTGAAGACTTAGTTAACCGGCAGCGCCATTTGACTGATAACGCACCCGTCATTATGGATGGTCGTGATATTGGAACGACTGTCTTGCCAAATGCCCAGGTTAAGATTTTTCTAATTGCCTCTGTTGATGAACGGGCAGAACGACGGTATAAAGAAAACGTGGCAAAGGGGATGGAAGTCAACTTAGAAACGTTAAAGCAAGAAATTGAAGCCCGCGATTATAAAGATTCACACCGGGAAATTTCACCATTGACCAAGGCAGCTGATGCCATTACGGTTGATACAACCGGCCATGGAATTGAACAAGTTGTCGCCATGATTAAAGAAATTATTGAAAACCACCGTTAATGATATGAACCCCGAAATTTGGACAACCAAATTTCGAGGTTTTTATTATGTCCAAATTATCAAAAGAAGACAAAGTTAATATGTATTATCTTTGGAAAAACCAGCATTATAGTTCAAATAGAATTGCTAAGATATATAAAGTTTATCCTGGAAATGTTCGATACTTAATTTCTTTAATCGACAAGCATGGCTTATCGATTCTAGACCATTCTTACCAATCATATTCTGATGAGTTTAAACTCGAAGCTATTCGAAAAGCTTTAACTGCTAAACAGTCAATCAATTCGATTTCTCTGGAATATGGCTTACCTAGTCGTGGGATGGTATCCAATTGGCTTCGTTCTTACCGTGAAAACGGGTATACTATCGTTACCAAGAAAAAAGGACGGAAACCCAA
>NZ_JCAOER010000020.1:0-7658 GCF_059579415.1 Fructobacillus sp. ChS1-6f1-1-27
GGTCACCGATTGAATATCGGCAACCAGCCGCTTAGCGAACTAGTAAATATTTACTTTAGTTTTTGGGGTATACGTCAGAAGTGCCGGCCTTTTAATTTTTGCTAAATACTACTTATAAGGTGATGCTGTCTTGACTAGCTGCCAAACGGGCGTAAGCCCCTGGCTCTACCCGGTCAAGCTCGGGCTGCAAGGTCTTAACCACCGTTCGGTAGTCAAAGTCGTTTTGATAACTTGCTTGTGCTTTTTTCAACGCCTTAGCTAACTGAGCGTCCTGCTCTTCATAACGGTGACTGTATTGAAGGAGCAAAACAGCCAAGTCAGCATTAGCCAAGAGGTCTTGGGCCCGTTCTTTTAAGGTATCAAAGTCAGCCGAGACAATGTTTAACTGCCGTTGGACATCATCCAAATCAACTTCGCTCGCAGAAACTGCTTGGTCGAGCTTTTTCATTTCATCACTAATCGCAAAGAAATAAGATAGGAAGTCACCTGGCAAACCAGGTAAATCCTGGCGCTCAATTGACCGTTGCAGGGTCCGAATTTGGTTAATGTAGTCCACGCTATGTTTCTTGGCTGATTCCAGTGCTGGTTGGAAGCCATTAATTTGCTGGTACATTTCGACCTGGTCAGCATCCAATTGGGTCAAAAGCGACAACCAAGCACTTTGTCGGTCAACTGCTTGACTATACGTAATCGACTGGTCGGCCAAAGCATCTTGGACTTCCTTTTGGCTGGTAACCATTTCTTCAATTTCTTGGTGGTTATTGGACTGGCGGTCTTCTTCACCATGGGTCAACATAAACCGACCCTTTAGGTAGGTTAATTCAATCAACAAAGAATGGTTTTGTTCCTTGACTCGGTCAAAGAGCTTAGCCATTTCATCCTGGCGCTTGAAGTAGTTGTGGTAAGCCTGGTACTCGTTTTCTAGTAGGTCGTAAAGTGATTGAATTTGAACGTCCAATTGGTCAGCGACTTGCTGGGCTTCTTTGACTTGTAAGTCCGTCAGAACATCCAAGCCCTTCAACCGTTCCTGGTCAGCCTGGTCTAAGCCCTTTTTAAAGATTTCTTCGTCGAAGACAATCCCGCGGTCTTTAATATCAATTGCTGATTCAAAGAGCTCTTGCAATTGTTCAACGTACTTACCATTCAACTTGGCAACCAGTGGTGGAATGGAGTCAATCAAAGACATCACTTGACCAGCTTCCATGCCTAAGGCCTCAAAAGCTTCCGCCGACTTGACCTGGTCGCCTTCTTCTAAGAGGTCCTTATATTCCTGGTACTCTTTTTCAGTGTCCTCAACCACTGACAGCAACTTAGCCACCGCAGGGCCAAACTTTTCGGGTTCTGTTTTGATATTTTGCCGGATGCTTTCGTATTCATCATGCATCTGATCAATTAGTTTTTGGTGTTCTTGGTTTTGTTGCTGAATGTCAGCCACACCAGCCTGAATTTCTTTTTGCAAATCCGCCGCTTCTGTCATTAAGTCAAAAAGCTTTTCCAATGACCGTTTGGTTTCAAAGACATTTAGGCCAGAAACCAGTTGAACCGTCTTGTTCAACTCCCGGTCAATTGCTAAGAATTGGTTTCTTTGCAGGCTACGGAACTTCCGCTCTAAAATCTGGTAGTCTTGCAGGGTCTCCCCCGTCAAGGCTAGTTTTTTAGCAGCCGCTAATTTCTGATCAACGTGTTCGTCTAACAGCGCTTTTTTGGCCAAGTTAAAGTCGCTAACCTGCGTTGCCGCCTTTTTTTGCGACAACACTGCCCAGCCTAAACCTAATCCTAAAATCGCAATGACGACAATGGTAATTACAATCAGCATCTACAAAACCTTCATCTTTACAGTATTTACGTCCAGAATACACTATTTAATAAGAAAAAGGGTGGCCTATTCTAGCTTTTAGACTTTTCTTAAGAACTTTCACATTTGCCACCCCTATTTCCCTAGTTAAATCAAGCTTTTTCTTGCTTTTAGGTCCAGTCCTTGCTATACTAGTTGAAGTTGTATTGAGTAGCAGTCGGTAAAGAAGCGCGTCAACAACGTCCTAACTCGTTAGTAAGGGCTTAGCTACAGTCTCTGAGAAACGTTTTTTCTTGACGCTGCACGCATCTGGTGCCGGCCCTCAAATGTACAGCAAAATACATTTTGGAGGACATATACATGTCACGTTATACTGGACCAAAATGGCGTATCTCACGTCGTTTGGGTGTTTCCCTTTCTGGAACTGGTAAGGAATTGTCACGCCGTGCTTACGCACCAGGCGATCACGGACAAGGCCGCCGCGGAAAGGTTTCTGAATATGGAATGCAATTGCGCGAAAAGCAAAAGTTGCGTTTCACTTATGGTTTGACTGAACGTCAATTCCACTCATTGTTCAACAAGGCCGGTAAGATTCGTCAAGGTACTCATGGTACCAACTTCATGATCTTGTTGGAACGTCGTTTGGACTCACTTGTTTACCGTCTTGGTTTGGCAACTACTCGCCAACAAGCACGTCAATTGGTAAACCACGGCCACATCTTGGTTGATGGCAAGCGCGTTGATATCCCATCATACGAAGTTGTTCCTGGACAAAGCATTTCTGTTCGCGAAAAGTCAAAGAACATTGTGCCAATCCAAATCGCTGTTGAATCAGTGGTTTCACGTCCACAATTCGTTTCATTTGATGCCGACAAGTTGGAAGGTTCTTTGGTTCGTTTGCCTGAACGCGAAGAATTGGATGCTGACCTCAACGAAGCTTTGATCGTTGAATACTACAACCGTCTTGGTTAATAAAACCCTTTTTCACCAACGTTTACAGGCGTTTGGTTGCAAATTGGTTGCAAATTTTCAAAAAGCTCATGAATCCTATGCCTCTAACATAGGATTTTCAAGAAATTTTAAAGCAATCTCAGTTTGAGATTGCTTTTTTTCTGGCAATAAATCAATATAGTGCGATAACGTGATTCTAATATTAGAATGACCCAATCGTTCAGAAATAACATCAATTGGAATACCCTTAGAAAAAAGAACACTAGCATGTGTATCACGTAAACCATGAAAAGTAGTAATACCAACTTTTGCCTCTATCAATAATTCTTTTAAATCAGCCGATTGATGAAAACCACCATCACTGAAAATGAAACCATCACTATGATGACCATGCTGTTTTAACAAATCAAAAACTTCTCGAGTTATCGTAACTTTTCGATGAGCATGCTTTGACTTTAGTGTTGTGTCCTCTTTTGTATATTTCCGTGCTTTGTTAATGTCAATCATTTGGTCATAAACGTCTTCTTGCGTTAAAGCAATCAATTCCTCACGCCGACCACCAGAATCTAAGGCTAGTAATGCCAATAAAGCAAACTCCTGTTTTGAGGCTATTGTCAGCAGATAAGCCCGAAACTTAGCATAGTCAGTGATAGATAAAGAAACATTCTTTTTCTTTCGACTTTGACCATTTGCTTTTATTGCACTACTAAAATCTTTTCGCATTAAATCGTTTAGAGCCGCATACCGCAATGACTGTCTAACTAACTTTAAAAAATCAACAACTGTTGCTTTTGCCCTTGTACGACCAAATTGATTCACTTTCGTTTGAACAGCAGCATGAGTTAAAGTCATCAACTTCATTTCTCCAAAAACCGCTGCCACTCGTTTTTTATTTGTTTGCAGTTTCAACAAATAGACATGCGATTGTATTTCGGGTCGTTTAATGTTGTCTGACCACCAATTATAATATTCTGAAAATGTAGAATCGTAGAATTGATAATCAATTTCTTTTACCGAATCCTGTTTTTTCTCCTCCTCCCTTTCCTTAGCCCATGCTTGGGCTGCGGCTTTTCTTTTGAACTGTTTAGAAACTCGTTTATACCCGCTACCTGTTGCAACGGATATTTGAACTAAATAACGTTTTCCCGAGCTTGTTTGTTTAGTAGTAATTGATGCCATAATTATCTTCCTTTTCCATATAAAAAAGACAGATAATATAAATTTCAATACACAGCATATATTATCTATCCTTTACAAAGAACTTGTAAAGTTTTTTATTAACTCAAACCAAATTTTTTATGGACATAATCCGTTAAAAAATCAGTTGAGTAGAATTCTTTCGTCCCTAACTTCAATGACTTAAAGCTTTCATCAGTGCGAATATAGGCATCAAAAACACTCGCCGAAACACCAAGAATTTCAATTGCTTGCTTTCGACCTACTAACTGCGGATTATTTTGTTTCATCATTAATTTCCTCACTTTGTTTTTTGGTTGGGGTGGCGTAACGTCTTGAATCAATGTACTTGCCAAAGAAAAAGGAATACTGAACAAACATGGGAAAGTATTCGGGGTGAAACTCTCGAATAATATTGACGGCGTTACTAAACTCGTAACAGTCGTTTTCATCAATGATTTCAATAATGTTTTCTAAGGCATTACCGTTACCCGTTGCCTCTTGAAATTTAGTGAGGTTAAAGCCACAACCAAATTCAATGTCGTCCACGTTGTATTGGGCTTTATCCTCGTTTTGAGCGTGGGTAAAGTAGTCATACATACCAGTTGGGGACATGACCATTTCAACGTGTTCGGGGGCGTTTAACTTATCGTGAATCAAGTCTGATACTTGACTATACGTTTTGAGCGAATCAAAAAAGAAAGCTCCGTGCTTATGAGCTTTCTTAACTTCGCCTGTTTTCTTATTGATGTCTTTATCATGCCAAGGACTTAGCATGTAAGGAACTTGGAGTTCGTCTAGAATTTCCAAGTAGTTATCGGGAGCGCTTTCTTGATAGATTAAGAACGTCCATTTATTTGACCGCTTTGCTTTTGCCATATCGGTCTCCTTTCTTATTTGCTAGTAATCAGCTCACGGCGGGGCGTGATTACTGATTACTGATCCATAGGGGAATGGTCGTAGTAGACATTCCCCATAAAAGGAAAAGAGGACGGGCTGCTGGCTTT
This sequence comes from Fructobacillus sp. ChS1-6f1-1-27, assembly GCF_059579415.1. Lineage (NCBI taxonomy): Bacteria > Bacillati > Bacillota > Bacilli > Lactobacillales > Lactobacillaceae > Fructobacillus > Fructobacillus sp. ChS1-6f1-1-27. The sequence continues at coordinate 4,930 of NZ_JCAOER010000020.1, forward strand.
CACTTTGTGAGCCGCTGCCCGTCCTCTTTTCAGTATTCGATTGTGTCAAAGTCAGCATTACCTTTACGAGTTGCCCGAAAAAATACTTTTCCGTGTTTTCGTGTGGGTGAGGCAAAGAAATAGTTCTCATACCGTTCACTTAGGTAATTGCTAATTTGAACCTCTAATTGGTCATATAATTGTCGTCCTTGTTGATTGCGAGGAAGAGTAAACATTAGTGTTACTCTATTTTCTTGAATATCAAGAACTGTCTTTTTGAGCGCCTTATTAAAACTATTAGCTGAAAAGCTTTCGCTAACTTTTTTATCGGCAGTCATTTGTTCGATATGTTGACGAAAGTGTTTTTTAAATTCTTTAGTCGCTGTTCGAGAAAGACAGAAAAAGTTCCATGCATGTTTTCCTTGGGTTTGTCGCATAGCAAATTCTATATATAGAAAAACTGCCCATACGCTGGCAAATCCTACTAGCGGAATCGTTGTCCAAACTGTTAGTACCCAAAGAATGTGAATAATACTTTGAGTGTGTGGAAGAGCTGCTGTTTGAAATGCCCACATAAGAAAGGCAAAAATAGCAGGTACAGGTAATGTGAAAATTGTTGCCCGTGATAATTTTCGATTTTGACTCATGCTGGCTGTGTTATCAAGTTCTTGGGTAGTAACTTTATTCAATTTCATCTTAATTCACTCCTTTTTGAGTAAAATACGTGGGGCAAAGCAATGGTAATACTTGATAAGGCTGTTCACTGTCAATGACTTGAATTAGCCCTGTGCCTTTGCCCACTGGGATAACAATTCCTTCTGGATTCAAATCTGGAAACAGAAATTGAATCGTCTTTTGGTTAATGTTGCCCACCTGTATAAGAACATTTAACTGTTCTCGGACTGATACAGGGATTGAATTATAGTCAAACCGCTGCGACACTAATAAGAGGTGGACGTTGGTTGCCCGACCTAATAAGGCAATTTGTGATAAGAGGGAGAAAAATGAATCCTTAATGGCTTTATTAACGCCCTCTGACAAAGCTAAGACTTCATCAATCACAATGGTGTAATGGCGGAACTGCCGACTAGACTGTTGGTAAAGTTCCTGTTGGCGTTGATTAATCAACTTCAACGCCTTACTTAAAGCGTCATTAACCTGCGATAAGAAATCCGCCTTGGAACGGTTTTCCTCGGGGTGAATCACGTCCACAACATTGACCTTGCCCCAACGGCTAGGACTGTCAAACTTTGGGTCAACAATCACTAAATCGGAAATTGGCTTTAAAAAGGTCAATAAGTAAGTGAGTAGTTAACTCTTACCCGACCCACTGTTGCCCGCAATCGCCATACTAGTCACCCGGTTATAGTCGATGGACAGGTTCTTCATCATGGGGATATTCGCCCCTGCTGTTCGGTCAACATAATCGGGTAAATCCATGATTTTAAGGCGTTGTGAAATGCCTTTTTTCATGGGAAAGAATAAGGCACGCTTAACGTGCATGTCATCACTGCCCAACGGAACAAAATAGGCACTACTTTGTTTGAGGAGGGTATAGGCAGGATATAAAGCAGCGTTTGCAATCAAGAAAATCTTTTTATAAAGATTATCATCAATTACATAACCGGCTGGGAGGCGAGGAATGAAGATAAAGCCTCCCTTAACTAAGCGGACATCAAAACTGTTCGAGTAACTCGTTTCGCCTTGGGTCGAAGACCCTAAAGCCATATTCAAATTTTGCAGTAAATACTGCTCAAACTCTTCTTTTTCCATGAGTTTGGTTTCCTTTCTAGATTCAACATTAGTAACAATAAAAAAAGCCCAGCATGTGCTGGGCTACGGATTCTCTTAAACATCAATTATCTCCTAAACCTTTTGAATCCCGTTGGCTTTAAAGTAGACGTTGTAACGGACTTCAACGCCTTCCAGTTGGTCAAATTGGATAACGGTCATATACTTAGGTAAGTCAAAGGACTTGGGAAACTTGACTTGAAAGGGTTCAACGCCCTCTTGGGTAAACCAAGCACTGTAACCGTCCACCTCGTCGGTGCGTTGCTGGTTAACGTACTTGTACTTCACTGCCCATTCATCACTAAGGGAGTAAATAGGTTGGTTGTTATCGATATATTGCGCTGCTGTTTGAGCTGAGTATCCTGAGTTCATACGTGTCTTCATAGGTTAAAATTCCTTTTCTTAATGCAAGTGTGGTGGTAGTGATTTAGTATTCGATTTTTTTTGGGGGGGTAGGACTACGAATCGGTAGCATAAAGTTCCTTTCTAAAAAAAGCACCCCTAGAAACCAAAACCAACCAATTAGCCGTTCTGTTTTTTATTTTTTTATTTTTTATTTTTTTTGAACGACTAAAAATGGCGTCCTTAAAGTAAAAGGGCGCCGTTAGGTTGGTTGAATATTCATTTTTTTGGTTTTAGGGGTTGACAAACAGTTATTTTGTTGTTATGCTCTAAAGCGCAGCAAGGCGCCTAAAAGTTTCAAGTAATTTAAGACATAACGTTTATTCCTTTCTTTTAATAATTAATTTTTACATAAAAGAGAAAGGGTAGTGAGTTGCGAAGCAACGAGCGTAGGGAGCGTAGCTTCCTTAGTAAGCGTTTTCGTAGAAAACGCGCCCCCCAGGAACTCAAAAAATTAATAACAAAAAAAGACAGAAAGCCAATGATATGAACCCCGAAATTTGGACAACCAAATTTCGAGGTTTTTATTATGTCCAAATTATCAAAAGAAGACAAAG
>NZ_JCAOER010000021.1:0-6175 GCF_059579415.1 Fructobacillus sp. ChS1-6f1-1-27
TCACCGATTGAATATCGGCAACCAGCCGCTTAGCGAACTAGTAAATATTTACTTTAGTTTTTGGGGTATACGTCATCTAGTTAGAACCTAAAAATCACTTATTTTTAACCTTATTAAAGAAGTCCACAAACAACTTCTCCTGGTCTTCGTGGTCCTGCCAGAAAGTTTCTGGGTGCCACTGGACGCCAAGGACTGATTGGTCGTCATTTTCAAAGGCTTCCACCACACCGTCATTGGCCTGAGCGGTGACATGTAAGTTGGCCGCTAAGTCTTTGACTGCCTGGTGGTGCTTGGTATTAACGAAGGGGTGCAAGCCAACTGAATGTTCAACAAAGCTGCCCTTTTCCACATCAACATAGTGGGCCGGGAAAGCGCTGTCCATTGGCTGAGTATGCTGAAGTGGCGCCTGACCACTAGCTTTTTCATACTGACTGTTTAAGTCTTGGTAGAGCGTACCACCAAAGGCAACGTTAATAATTTGCACGCCACGGCAAATGCCAAGAACTGGCTTACGCTGAGAAACCGCTTCTTTAATCACCGCCAGTTCAAATTCATCCCGGGGTTCGTAAACCGAACCCAAGTGTGGGTGTGGGTCTTCATGATAGAATTTAGGTGAGACATCGACCCCGCCAGAAATAATAATCCCGTCAACCACATCAACGAGGTCCTTAGCCATCTTTGCCGGTACAATTGGCAAAATCACCGGTGTCACACCATGCTTAATCAACACGTCCGTCAATTTTTTCTGGACATAGTGGGCCTGTTGCAACCGGGTTGTCACCGTTGGTTGCATGTTCGCATCCGCCGTAATTCCAATTTTCATAAACAATTCCCCCGTAGGTGTATATTAGTCTGATTATAAGGTTTGCAGGGTGAAGATGCAAAAAAGTCCACCGCCTGCCAGCGATGGACAAAAGGAAGTAACCCTTCCTTACTTTCAACTTTATTATAGCAAATTTATCCAGCTCGTTTCGGACTAACCCAAACACCAGAACCATGACCCATGATTGTTCGAATAGCGGGTAGCATAGTAACTACAATCGTTATCGGATTTAATATCCAATAATACATTAAATAAAAAGGTGCAAATCCCAGATACTTTAACTTGTTGCCATTGTGGTCCATGAAAAGTGCTAATGAAATTTGAATAAAGCCAACAGTCAATTGGAAACAAACAAAAATCATCGCCATTGTCACTGTTTGATAGAAAGCAGACCAATTTTCTAGCCAAAAATAACGAACAATTGTATAAGTCAAACCAAACGTACTAATGCATAAAAAGAACGCCCAGATAATACTCAAAGTTTGATCAAAGAAAATCAGCAGCAAACCATAATTTTTCAGTGGATGACGAAGTAGTTTCAAACTATTGGTCAGCCAAACCTCAGTGCCACCCTGCGCCCAACGCTTCCGCTGCTTATACAAATCAGAAATACTTTCCGGTACCTCCATAAAGAAAGTAATCGCTGGCGCAAAAATCGAAATCCAACCATTCATTTGATGGTCCCAAGCCATGCTAATATCCTCGGTTGCCCGGTCTTGGCGAAAGAGACCAACATCAATCAAAGCTGTCTTCCGATAGAAAGTGTTAGCCCCACTATATGCATAAATTTTACCTGAAATAGCAGACTGACTTTTTTTAATCATGCTGACAATACTAGCAAATTCAACAGTTTGAGACTTTGCTAGTATCTTAGTTTTATTCAAAACATCCGCATTCGCGGTGATGGCCCCAATTCGGTTGGCGTACGGCTTTGATAAGTAAGTAATATAACGTAGCAGTGCATCGCGAGAGGGCAAAATATCCGCATCATTCGTTAAAATAAATTCACCGTTAGTAAAACCAATTCCAATATTTAATGCATGAGCTTTCCCATTATTGGCTTCTAAATCAATAATCCGTAAACGGTCATATTTTTTTGATAACTCAATCAAAATCGGCATTGTGCTATCAGTTGATCCATCATTGATTACAATCACCTCATAATTAAGGTAATTTAATTCCGTTAATAAATAAACAATCGTCTTACGAATAACTTTTTCTTCATTATGCGCCGCAACCATGATTGAAATAAAAGGGTCAGCCGTGGTGGGTACTCGAATCCACCGCCTTTGCTTATTACGATAAGCAAATTTGTAAATAATATTTCCAACAATACGTGAAAAAGAACCAATCAAGGGGTATGCAGATAGAAACAAGAACAAAAAGCTGAAAACAGAATTATGCAAAATCATTGTATGGTCCTGTCCTGAAGTAAATTAATAATTTGATACTTAGTGAAATTATCCCCAGCGTTTACATTTATAATTTGATCATGTTTTATATCAAATTGAGAACCAAATTTTTCCCGGAAGAATTCATCATATTTTTCTCGCCGAACATTCTGCTTTTTATCTATAGAAATAGGCCGAGATAATCGGTGATTCACCATATAGGCCGCAAATAAGTGATGAAAAATAAATACAGCGATAATCCCAATAAAAAATGTACTGAGGCTTGTCATATTTTGCTGAACTTCCGCCACTAATCTAGCGTGAAATTGATTTTTAGAATCAAAAATGTTTGTAACACTAAATATCCAAATAAACGGAATAAAAAAGGATAACCAGCAGATTGCAGTCCACAGTCGCTGATAAAGACGTACCTTGCCCTTAACATTGGCGAAATAATCGTCCGTCCCTATCACAAATGAGTGTATATCTTTGTCATTTTGTTTAGAAAGTTTCATAATATTACCTAACCAAAATAATTTTATCCCAAATTTATTTCTAAAATATTTATTTTTCATTCTCCATAGGTTACGAAATAAAATCTTTTGTTTTATAAAACATTCACTATCGAAATCGATACGGCTATCAAAGCCGATATCGACGATAAAAAAAAGAAAATATCACTCCAATAAAGAAGGTCTTCAAAAAAATACGGATAATAAAAACAAAAAAGCTATACCAACACTTTCCAGCGTTGGTATAGCTTTTTAAATATGCCGACTAGCGGACTCAAACCGCTGACCCCCTCATTACTAGTGAGATGCTCTATCAACTGAGCTAAGTCGGCAAAATTAATACTTAAATAGTATAGCAAATCCTTAGGATTTGTACAACAGTATTTTAGAAAAAATACTGAATACGGATGACAGGAATCGAACCTGCACGGATTTCTCCACTGGAACCTAAATCCAGCGCGTCTGCCAGTTCCGCCACATCCGCATGGGCTTTGTTACTGTTTTAAGCAACCATTTAATAATACTGGATTTTGTGGGTACCGTCAAGCAAAATTTTAGGAATTATTGGCAAATATATTTTCTAAAAAACGGTAGTAAATTATAACCTTTTGTTATAAAATGTACAAGTGCTGTTTGGATTTTGTTTATGAATAGAAAATACTGTTTTTTATTCAAATTAGCAATTTTCTAGTATGAAATTAATTGATTTTTTCAAAGCTAGATACAATAACGAAAATTCAAATTATAAAAAGGTACTATGAAGTGGAGAATACTAGGGAGAGACATGGAGAGAGAAGTGAATAAGAAGTTTTACAACTACGTTTGGTTCTGGGTGATGTTAATCATCACCCTACTATCAACTAGTTTTTCTGTCTATTTATATTATAATCACGGCGAATTACCCACATTAAATAAGACAAAAGTAAATTCAAGTGACTGGTCTTTCAAAGGCAACACTTTTTACGCCGGCAAATTGAATACAACTTGGACCAAAGGCGAAATTATTGATGGAATGGACAATAAAAAATTATTTGTTCTGCACGGTAATATGAAAAATGTATCAAAAGAGCAGGCTGATGCATCGGCTATGTACGCTGTCGTACACGCTTATCAAAAAACGGACAGTCAAAATAAGCAACTTGAACCCGGAACCCCGGCATTGAATGATGATTTTAGTGTGCCCTATCAAACTGAAAGCGATAACTTAAATCAAAATGTGCTACCAGGAAAAACAGTTCCTGTCGTTGTTGAATTCTACTTAGAAAACAACAATCCAATCAAAGTTACATTTGAAGATTCCAACTTTAAAGAGTTAGGTAGCAAATCATTCAACATCAAAGTATAAAAAGCTCAAATCAAATTACATTTTCTCAAACAATTTTTTATTAAGTAGGAGTATTTATGTTTAACCGCCCCGACAAAAAGAAGAACGAACTCGATGCATTGAACTCGGAACTAAAATCTAAGAAGGAAAAACTGCACAACACACTGGTTGCCATCAAGCAAAACCAAGTTGCCCTATCAGATTCAGATAAATTTCGAATCCAACAAGCAAAGCTCGCCAAGGAGGCTGAACTAAAACAAGTTATCGATAAAAAAGGCGATGAAATCAACGCGTTGGATTTGCAGTTAAAATCAAAAAAAGACGAGTTACAGGAAACAATCATTGCTCTCAAAGAAAACGAAGCTGAATTAACCGAGGCAGAAAAATCACAAATTCAACAGGCCAAGGTTGCTAAAGAAGCTGAATTGCAAAAAGTAATCGACAAGAAAAACGAAGAACTACAAAGAGCCATCGAAGCTAAGGACCAAGAACTTCAACAACTTATCGAGGATCGAAATAAAGAATTGGCGAACCAAGCCAAGTCCAAAGAGCAAGAAATTTCCAAACTCGATCAAATTTTAGCAACTGTTAATACTAAGTTGACCGACGCTCAACAACAGCTAGGAAATTTTGAAAATGACATTACTGTTGGGTTTTACGAGCCCACCTATGAGTTTGCTGATAGCTTAACTTTCAAATACGAGCTAACTCGTATTATCGAAAAAGAAAAGCAATTAGTAAAAGAACAAAAGGCAACTTACGTGGTCAAAGAAATCACTTTTGATGGGTCAGCATCTAAAGGAAAGGCAATGCAGAAAAAATCTGCTCAAGCACTCATTCGGGCTTTCAACGGTGAAGCAACTGGAATCATCAACAAGGTTAATGCCAATAATTATGAAAAAAAGGCAGAAATGCTTTCTAAAAGCGCTACAAAGTTAAGTGATTTATTTGAAAAATCAATCTTTGTTCGTTTAGACAGTGCTTACGTTGACCTAAAGCTCCAAGAACTACGTCTTTCTGTTGAATACGCCCTGAAGAAGCAAGCTGAAAAAGAAAAACTTCGAGCAGAACGACAGCAAGAAAAAGAAGAAAAGCAACTCCAACTTGAAATTGAACGTGAGAAGCGAAACCTTAATAAAGAACGCTCCCAATTCAACAATGCTTTGACAAAGCTTGTCGATCAGGAACAAACCGAAGAAAATGTTCAACAAGTTGAAGAATTAAAGAAAAAGATTAACGAACTTGACGAACAAGAAAAAGGTTTGGACTACCGAATTGAAAACGCTAAGGCAGGCTATGTCTACATCATTAGTAACGTTGGCTCCTTTGGAGAAAATGTTTACAAAATTGGTGTAACTCGTCGTCTTGAACCTAAAGATCGTATCGATGAACTCAGCTCAGCTTCCGTTCCTTTTAAGTTTGATATTCACGCACTTATTTTTTCTGAAAACGCTTTTGAACTGGAAAATGACCTTCATACCCACTTTGCCAGCGACAAAATTAACCATATCAACAAACGAAAAGAATACTTTAATACCAGCCTGAAAGAAATTAAGGATTATCTACAGTCAAATAAAAATATCACGATTGAATGGCATGACAAACCTGAAAATTCGGAATTTGTATTATCGCAACGATTCTACAACGCTTCTCCAAAAGAGGTATAAATCATGAAGAGTACAATAATCAATAAACATGTATTTGTTTGGGTTGGCGCTTTTCTTTTTGGTTCTCTCGGCTTGGACCGATTTATGCGAAGACAAGTCGGCCTAGGCATTTTGAAACTATTCATCGGTAGTTCCTTTACATTAGGAATCTGGCCATTCGTTGACTTTATCATCGCAGTGACTAAGTCTTATAGCACTTATTCTGATAGTAATTACGTCACATTTTTCAACGGAAAATATTCTAAATAAATCAATTTCATATAGAAAAGGCTTTGAGTGAAAACTGAAAGCCTTTTTTATATCAAAAGTCGTCAATTTATATCAGAACTGGATTAAGTTTGTCCATAGAAGCAACCTTTGCTAATTAAAGAGCACCTCTTTTGATATGAACCCCAAAATTAGGACATGTCATTGAGCGGCCTTGAGGACTGACACCCGATATTCAATCGGTGTCAGTC
>NZ_JCAOER010000022.1:0-5891 GCF_059579415.1 Fructobacillus sp. ChS1-6f1-1-27
CCTGTAGTTTAGTTTCTATAGAAATTTTAGTCATAAAAATACCCCGAAAGTACTTTAACTTTCGGGGTATACGTCATTATGAGTAACTAGGACTTTTTATTTTAAATAAGGACTTGTAACCTTTTAACCAACGCTTCTCCAAAATTGACCGTTGTAAACCTTTGTGAAAATTGTACTAAACTTTTATATGTGTTATACTTTAAACAATTATTCAAGCGAATAATAGATAGGAGATACAAAAATCATGGGAATGCGTGTTGATAATTATGTTTCGCCGGAAGAAAAGAAGGAAGTTGCCGAGCGCCGGGTGAAGATGCTTAAGATCTTCTCAAAGGTTGCAACTGTCACTTGTATTTTGATGTATGTGTCATACATCCCACAAATTGCTTCAAACTTTAGTGGAAACCCTGTTAACCCATTGCAACCAGCCGTTGCGATGATTAACGCAACCCTTTGGACTGGATATGGTTGGTTGAAGACCTATAAGGATATTCCAATCATCGTATCAAACATCCCTGGAATCATCTTTGGATTGGTTACTTTGGTAACTGTTTACATTCACTAAAATTAACTTTTAAAAGCGCTTAAGCAGGCGCTTTTTTGTGTCGTTTTTTACGAAAAAAGTCGGTGAAATTCGTTTCTTTTAGCAAATGAAAATGGTAGAATATTTTTGATTAAAAAAGGGGATAGACTGCCATGTCACTTGCATTGCAAGACCCGGTTTCAGAGTTATCTGGTGTCGGTGAAAAACGTCAGGCCGCTTTACGCGACTTGGGGATTTTTACAATTGAAGACTTGCTGACGTATTACCCTTTCCGCTATGAAGACTTAGGCGAAAAAAAGCCATCGCAAACCCTTGATGGGGATAAGGTGACCTTTAAAGGGGTGGTATCCACACCGGCAGTGGTCCGGCGCTTTGGCAAACGGTCTCAGACAGTGATGGGACTCTTGGTTGACCGGGAAAACGTCCGTGTGACTTTTTTCAACCAACCTTGGATTGCTAAAAATATCGAGGTTGGCCAAGAAATTGCGGTTTATGGAACGTACAACGCTGCGAAAGCTTCTTTGACGGCAATCAAATTGGTGCCAGCGTCAAAGGATGCCCTGGACCCAATCTACCCAGCTTCCAAAGCCGTCAAAGCTAAGACGCTGGCCGACTTAATTGAGCAGGCCTGGGGGCAAATGCGGGGGCAGCTGCCTAACTTGGTTCCCGATGACTTGCGGGCTAAGTACCGGTTATTGGATAAGAACCAGCAAGTTGAATGGTCACACTTCCCAACCGACCAGGCAGAAGCCAAGGCCGGCCGAAGGTCGGCTGCATTTGAAGAATTCTTTATCTTTCAAATGCGCTTGCAATTAGTCAAACAAGCTGACCAGTCCTTCGGGGGTGAGGCCCTGCAGTATGATGCTAAAGCCTTACAAGAATTTGAAAGTAAGTTGCCCTTTGACTTGACCAATGCTCAGCAAAAAGTTGTCCAGGAAATCCTGGCCGACCAGCACTCTGACCGACACATGAACCGGTTGTTGCAAGGTGATGTTGGTTCTGGAAAGACGGTTGTAGCGGCAATTGCTATGTATGCAGCGGTCACTGCTGGTTTGCAAGCTGCCTTAATGGCACCAACCGAGATTTTGGCCCAGCAGCATGCCAAGTCTTTGGCTAAGCTCTTTGACCAGGCTGGTATCGACCTCCGGGTTGAGCTTTTGACTTCTGGCTTGAAGGCAGCGGAACGGCGGCAGATTTTGGCTGACTTAGAGTCTGGTGAAATCGATATTGTTGTCGGAACCCATGCTCTGGTCCAAGATGACGTCTACTTCCACCACCTCGGTCTAGCTGTGATTGATGAGCAACACCGCTTTGGTGTCAAGCAACGGTCGAGGTTGCGTGAAGGTGGGGTCAACCCGGATATTTTGGCGATGACCGCCACGCCAATTCCTCGAACGCTGTCGATTACGGCCTACGGGGAGATGGAAGTTTCCGTGATTGACGAACTACCCGCTGGGCGAAAGCCAATCGAAACGAAGCAGTTATCCTCTCGGCAGTTTGACCAGGCAATTGCCCTGGTCAAAAAAGAGCTCGACCAAGGGGCCCAGGCTTATGTTGTTACGCCTTTAATTGAGGAATCCGAAAGCCTTGACGTCCGCAATGTTACGGAAGTCTACCAGACTTTGTCAGAGGCCTTGCCGGACTATACGGTGGGGCTCTTACATGGTCGCTTAGCCAAAGACGATAAGGATACTCTGATGGCCGGCTTTAAGGACAATCAGATTCAAGTTTTGGTTGCCACAACAGTGGTTGAAGTCGGAGTGGATGTGCCTAACGCCTCAATTATGTTAATATTAGATGCTGACCGTTTTGGCCTGGCTCAGCTCCACCAATTACGAGGTCGGGTTGGTCGTGGTGACCGCCAGTCTTATACCTTGTTGGTAGCTGATCCAAAAACTGAATACGGTAAAGAACGACTCCAGGCCTTAGTCGATACGACGGATGGCTTTGAGCTGGCCCAGCGAGACTTGGAGCTCCGTGGTGGTGGTGATATTTTAGGAACCAAGCAGTCGGGGATGCCCGAGTTTCAGGTTGGCGACCCCGTCAAAGACTTGACGATGCTAAGCATCGCCCAAGAAGAAGCCTTGAATTTGGTGCGCAAGCCTAACTGGGACCAAGCACCAGACGCCCAAGCCCTAGTTGAACACTTATCGTTAACGATGGCCCAATTTAGACACTTTGATTAAAAGATATTTTTTTGCAAATGAAGGAGATTTTGTTGTGATTAAGATTGCAATTGATGCCATGGGTGGTGATTATGCCCCTGACGAAATTGTTAAGGGAATTGAAGTTGCCCGTGACCGCTATCCAAAGTTGGAATTTTTGTTGTTTGGAACAAAAGATAAGGTTGAACCTTTGATTCAAAACCATGACCGGTTGACGGTTGTGCCAACCACTGAAGAAATTGAAATGGCCGAAGAACCAGTCAAAGCCATGAAGGAAAAGACGGACTCATCATTGGTCCGAGCTGCTAAGGCAGTTAAGGACGGTGAAGCCGACGCCTTTTTCTCAGCTGGAAACACTGGGGCAATCTTGTCTGCTGCCATCTTTATTGTGGGTCGGATTAAGGGAGTGGACCGGCCTGCCTTGGCCTCAGCGGTTCCTGCCTTTGGCGGACCAAATAACGAATTTGTCTTTATGGACCTTGGTGCTAACGCAGAAAATAAGCCGGCCCACCTTTACCAATATGGTATTTTGGGTGATTTCTATGCAAAGTCCGTCCTTGGCATTGATAACCCCCGTGTTCGTTTGTTGAACAATGGTGGTGAAGAAGACAAGGGAGATGAAACCCACAAGGCTGCTCACCAATTGATGAAGGGGACGGACGCCTTTAACTTTATGGGTAACGTTGAAGCTCGTGAAATTCTTGAAGGGACTGCTGATGTGGTCGTTGCCGATGGCTTTTCTGGTAACGCTGCCCTAAAGGCAATGGAAGGAACTGGGTTGACGGTTGTTGACCAGTTGAAACAATCCATCAAGGGGGCTGGCTTGCGCGGAATCATCGGGGCTTTGTTCTTGAAGCCGGCCTTGAAGGACTTGAAGCACAAGATGGACTTCGCCAACCAAGGTGGGGCCGTTGTTTTGGGCGTGAAAGCGCCCGTTGTTAAGACCCATGGTTCAGCAAAAGCCAAGGCCGTTGCCAACACCATGGGCCAAATTCAAACAATGGTTGAAGAGAACTTGGTCGAAAAGACAACTGCATTTATTAAAGAAAATGAAGCTTCTTTGAAGGTGAAGAAGGCTGCAAAAAAATAAACTAGACGGTCTAACCGCCTTGTAGGAGAGCAAGTAATGGCTTTTACAAAAGAACAAATCTATGACCGTTTGGCCGAAGAAGCAGAAAAGCGCTTTTCATTAAAGCCTGGGCAAATTAAGCCCAGCCTCGACTTTGAAAAAGAGATTGGTGCAGATTCAATCGATGTGGTTGAATTGGTCTTGGAAATTGAAGACGAGTATAACTTAGAAATTCCCGATGAAGAAGTTGACCAGTTGAATACCTTAGCAGCGGTGACGGACTACGTCTATGCTCACCAGGGCTAACCGTTTTTTTAAGGGGAACGGGAAAAGTCAGCTGCGACGAAAGACTAAGTTTGACTCAGTTGGAGTGAAAGAAATTCCTGGCTTACCACAAAAGAAATTACAAGCCCGGGTTGAACAAATTTCGCTAGCTGCCTTTGGCCGTCCTTTTTTGCACCAGGCGGTTTACAATTCCCGCCTGCAGACGACGGGTGGGCGGTACCACCTATCTGACCACCATATCGACTTTAACCCCAAGATGGCTCACCGGGCTGACTTTGATGGCATCATTAAGCATGAGCTGACCCACTACCACCTCCATTTAATGAAGATGGGCTACCAGCATAAGGATGCTGACTTTAAGCGAGTCTTGGCCCAGGTCGGTGGGTCACGGTATGCGCCAGATATTAAAGACCACTCTAAGCCATCCTTGTATTGGCACTACCAATGCCAAAAAGGTCATGACCTGTACCGGCAGCGCCGGGTTGATACCAAGCGGTACCGCTGTGGTCGCTGCCAGTCAAAGCTTGCTTTGATTGAGGGTAAAAAGGTGACATTGCCGGCTCGGGGTCGGCAGTAACAAATGCTGGTTTGTTGCCATTTAATCAATACTTTTGAAACGGTTTTGAAAGACTGGTGTAAGCGTTTGCACAACCGGTCTTTTTTTGCTATGATAACGATGAAATCAACTTTTTAAGAACTCGGAGAAGCACTTGGTGGAACAGAAGAAAAACGCAACAATTTATGATGTCGCTGAAGAAGTCGGCGTGTCACTTGCTACGGTTTCTCGGGTAGTAAACGGCAATACCAATGTCCGCGCTTCTACTAAGGAAAAGGTCTTGGCTGCGATTGATCGCTTGGGCTATCAGCCCAACGCCGTTGCCCGAGGTTTGGCTTCCAAGAAGACTACTACAATTGGGGTGGTCATGCCTGATGTCACCAATATTTTTTATTCAGAATTGACTCGAGGAGTCGATGATATCGCACGGATGTACCAATACGATGTCTTGCTGACTAATACCGACGATGACCAGGACCTGGCCGTTACTGCTATTAAAAGCTTATCGACAAAACAAGTTGATGGCATCGTTTATATGGGGACTAAGCTAACCCAACCGGTCTTAGATGAAATTGAAGAGTTAGGCGTCCCAGTCGTTTTAGCTGGTTCAGTTGATGAACATGGTCATTTACCATCTGTTAACATTGACTATGTTGATGCCTTTCGGACTGTGACCAATAAACTAATTGACCGTGGTCACCAAAAGATTGCGCTAGTCCTTGGTTCAAAGGACCGTCCTATTGACCGAGCCCACCGGTTGGTCGGGTACCAACAAGCTTTGGCTGACCATGACCTAACCTTTAATGATAAATTAGTTTTGACCCGGGCGCGAACCTACCAGGGAGGACAAGTTGAGGCTAAGGACTTAGTTGCCAACGGGGTAAGCGCCGTGCTTGCCTATGATGATGAAGTTGCCGTGTCAATCTTGAACTACTACCAAGATAACGGTTACCAGGTGCCAAAGGACTTGGAAATCATCACTTCAAATAATACGACCTATTGCTTGATGGCCCGGCCAGAACTATCAACGATTAACCAACCTAAGTACGATATTGGGGCGGTAGCGATGCGGATGCTAACGAAGTTGATGGATGGTCAAACTCTGGATGAAACCCAAGTTAAGCTGCCCCATACTTTGATTAGCCGTGGTTCAACTCGAAGTGAATAATTGATGAGTAATGAAAAAGCACTGTTCTAATGATATGAACCCCGAAATTTGGACAACCAAATTTCGAGGTTTTTATTATGTCCAAATTATCAAAAGAAGACAAA
>NZ_JCAOER010000023.1:0-2500 GCF_059579415.1 Fructobacillus sp. ChS1-6f1-1-27
ATGAGCTTGCTAAACTAAATGAGTTGCCTTAAAGGCGTAGCACATTGAAAACTGAACAAAACTTTGAACAAACAAATCTGTAACGGTGATGGTCTTGACCGATCATCACAACAAATTTGCGAAGTCAATTCGTAACAAACAATAAACGGATAGGCGTTATCGAGCGATAACAACTAGTCAGTTTAATCGAAGAGCAATCTTCAAACTTGAACATGAGAGTTTGATCCTGGCTCAGGATGAACGCTGGCGGCGTGCCTAATACATGCAAGTCGAACGCGCAGCGAAGAGTGCTTGCACTCTTCAAGCGAGTGGCGAACGGGTGAGTAACACGTGAATAACCTACCGAGAAGCAGGGGATAACATTTGGAAACAGATGCTAATACCGTATAAAACTTCGATTCGCATGAATCGAAGTTAAAAGGTCCGTTTGGACCACTTTTTGATGGATTCGCGGTGCATTAGTTAGTTGGTGAGGTAAAGGCTCACCAAGACAATGATGCATAGCCGAGTTGAGAGACTGACCGGCCACATTGGGACTGAGACACGGCCCAAACTCCTACGGGAGGCTGCAGTAGGGAATCTTCCACAATGGACGCAAGTCTGATGGAGCAACGCCGCGTGTGTGATGAAGGCTTTCGGGTCGTAAAGCACTGTTGTATGGGAAGAACGGGTTTAGTAGGAAATGACTAGACATTGACGGTACCATACCAGAAAGGGACGGCTAAATACGTGCCAGCAGCCGCGGTAATACGTATGTCCCGAGCGTTATCCGGATTTATTGGGCGTAAAGCGAGCGCAGACGGTTTGATAAGTCTGAAGTGAAAGCCCACAGCTTAACTGTGGAAGGGCTTTGGAAACTGTCAAACTTGAGTGCAGTAGAGGTAAGTGGAACTCCATGTGTAGCGGTGGAATGCGTAGATATATGGAAGAACACCAGTGGCGAAGGCGGCTTACTGGACTGTAACTGACGTTGAGGCTCGAAAGTGTGGGTAGCAAACAGGATTAGATACCCTGGTAGTCCACACCGTAAACGATGGATACTAGGTGTTAGGAGGTTTCCGCCTCTTAGTGCCGAAGCAAACGCATTAAGTATCCCGCCTGGGGAGTACGACCGCAAGGTTGAAACTCAAAGGAATTGACGGGGACCCGCACAAGCGGTGGAGCATGTGGTTTAATTCGAAGCAACGCGAAGAACCTTACCAGGTCTTGACATCCTTTGAAGGTACAAGAGATTGTGCTGTTTTCTTCGGAAACAAAGTGACAGGTGGTGCATGGCCGTCGTCAGCTCGTGTCGTGAGATGTTGGGTTAAGTCCCGCAACGAGCGCAACCCTTATGTTTAGTTGCCAGCATTTAGTTGGGCACTCTAGACAGACTGCCGGTGACAAACCGGAGGAAGGCGGGGACGACGTCAGGTCATCATGCCCCTTATGACCTGGGCTACACACGTGCTACAATGGCGTATACAACGAGCAGCGAACTCGCGAGGGTAAGCGAATCTCTTAAAGTACGTCTCAGTTCGGATTGTAGTCTGCAACTCGACTACATGAAGTCGGAATCGCTAGTAATCGCGGATCAGCATGCCGCGGTGAATACGTTCCCGGGTCTTGTACACACCGCCCGTCACACCATGGGAGTTAGTAATGCCCAAAGCCGGTGGCCCAACCTTATGGAGGGAGCCGTCTAAGGCAGGACTGATGACTGGGGTGAAGTCGTAACAAGGTAGCCGTAGGAGAACCTGCGGCTGGATCACCTCCTTTCTAAGGAAAAACGGAGCGTTACAGGTTGTTTAAAGTTTTGTTTAGTTTTGAGTGTGGATACACCAAAACAAGGATCCAGCGTATGGGGGATTAGCTCAGCTGGGAGAGCACCTGCTTTGCAAGCAGGGGGTCAGCGGTTCGATCCCGCTATTCTCCATGTCAGGCCAGAAGAAAGCCTTTTGGCCTGAAAGCTAGTACATTGAAAACTGAATAATCAAGAAATTCTTTTATAAGAAATGAATCGAGAGATTCAACTAAATAAACCGAGAAACAACACAAGTTCTTTAAAAAGAACGGTTTAATCGCAGGATTGAAAAAGATCCAACTCATATAACTGATCCAACTTTTAGAAGTTGTGGTTAAGTGAATAAGGGCGCGTGGTGGATGCCTTGGCACTAGGAGCCGATGAAGGACGTGACTAACTACGATAAGCTTTGGGGAGCGGTAAGTACGCAATGAGCCAGAGATTTCCGAATGGGGGAACCCAGCATATAGAAATGCTATTTCAACCTGAATCCATAGGGATTGAAAAGGAAGACGCTGTGAACTGAAACATCTCATTAGCAGCAGGAGCAGAAAGAAAAATCGATTCCCTGAGTAGCGGCGAGCGAAACGGGAAGAGCCCAAACCAGCGTGCTTGCATGCTGGGGTAGTAGGACTGTCGTTGAGTTACCAAGAGATTTGTTAGGTGAAAACGTTGGGAAGCGTTGTCAAAGAGGGTGATAACCCCGTAACCGAAAGC
>NZ_JCAOER010000024.1:0-2430 GCF_059579415.1 Fructobacillus sp. ChS1-6f1-1-27
ATTTGTTTGTTCAAAGTTTTGTTCAGTTTTCAATGTGCTACGCCTTTAAGGCAACTCATTTAGTTTAGCAAGCTCATTGACTTTTGTCAACGACTTTTTTCAACTATTTTTGAAGTTAACCTTTCCCAAAACATTTGAAAATGCCGGTTCCAGCGTGTTCCTCTTGTGAAGAACAATAACTAGTATACCGGCATTACCAGGTTGAGTCAACTGTTTTTTGATCGGATTTTATTAAGAAAGTCTTGCGTTTGTTAAATCGATGTCAACCAATCGGTCAACTGTGTCACAAGTTGCCTGCCAGTCATCATTTTCAATTACCTTAGCAGCCCCTTGCAACTCCTTTGGCAGTGTTAAGTCCCGCTTGAATTCTGGAGCTGATAACCGCTTTTCAATACCCCCTATTGAATCACCCCGGTCTTCTAGGCGCTTGCGCAACTGGTCAACATCCCCAATCGTCACATACCAAATTTCAACTTTGTCAGAAAGCTTCTTTAAATAAGTAAGAGCACCTGCGGTATCTAAGACAATACTGGCCAATGGAAACTTTTCAAAAGCTCGGTCGAGCCCCTCCTTAGAAGACCCATATTGGGCTGCTCCATACTGAACTGATTCGAGATAATGATTTAATAGGAAAGAATCGTTTGTTTCAAAGTAGTAATCAACCCCATCAACCTCGCCAGTTCGCTTCTTGCGGGTGGTATGCGTAATGACTTGTGGCACCTGCCACTTTTCTTTTAAGTAATTGGCAATTGACGTTTTGCCAGCACCAGCCGGACCAGTTAGGACAATCACTTTTTCTCGAGACATTTTCTTCCCTCACCGTTTATTTTTGTCAGCTTATCACTAAAACAATCGACAAGGCAATAAAAAGTTGGTAGAATTAATTTCGTAAACATTAGAAAAAAGTGAGAAAACGATTATGCAGATACTAAAAAGAGCCTTTGCTCGCGAGTCTGTCAACGGTTACCTGGAGAAGGACCAACAGATGAAGCGGGTGCTCACCACAAAAGATTTAATCGGTCTCGGTGTTGGAACAGTCATCGGTTCAGGAATTTTTATCCTTCCAGGCCATGAAGCTGCCACTAATGCTGGGCCAGCTGTTTCGATTGCCTTTTTAATCGCGGCCCTATTTTCTGGAATTTGTGGGATGGCCTTTGCTGAATTTTCATCAGCAATGCCCGTCGCCGGTTCTGCCTATTCATATGGTTCCGTTATTTATGGCGAAGTTATCGGTTGGCTTTTAGGCTGGTCTTTAATTCTCGAATACTTCTTGGCCGTTTCGGCCATCGCCACCGGATTCTCCGCTTACTTTAATAACCTACTCGGACAACTAGGTTGGGCCTTGCCCCAATCCTTACAAGCCGGACCAGGTGAAGGCGGGGTAATCAACCTCCTGGCTGTCTTGATTATCTTTGTTTCCGCTGCAATTTTATTTGCCGGTGTGAGCCAATCAAAGAAGATTGAAAACGCTGGGGTCGTCCTGAAGGTCGCAATTATTGCTCTCTTTATTATCGGTGGTGCCTTCTTTATTAAGGGACACAACTACGTTGACTTCTACCCTAAGCAATTCCACAGTGGACCATTTGGAATTGGCGGCATTACGGCTGCAACTGCTTCAATCATCTTCTCTTTCCTTGGTTTCGATACAATTGCGGCTCACGCTGCCGAAGTAAAGAACCCAACCAAGACGATGTCGCGTGGAATTTTAGGTACAGTTGCTGTTTCCGCCGTCTTGTACACGCTTTTCTCAGTTGTTTTGACCGGGATTGTGAACTACAAGAAGCTTGGCGTTGATGACCCAGCGGCCTTTGCTTTGCAAGCCGTTCACCAAACCCAATTCTCAATTGTCATCACAATTGGTGCTTTGATTGGGATGTTCACTGCCATCTTGGCACTGATTTACGCCTCATCGCGGTTGGCCTACTCATTTGGTCGCGACGGCTTGTTGCCACGGGGCTTGGGCAGGGTTTCATCACACAACCACTTACCTGCTAACGCTATCGGTGTGGCGGTTGTGGTCGAGGCCGTTTTGGCCGGTCTAGTTCCATTAAAAACTTTGGCCAACCTGATTAACATCGGAACGCTAACAGCCTTCTTGTTCATCAGCTTCGGCGTCCTCTTCCTTCGTCGCCGCAAAGATTTGAAGCATGATGGTTTCAAAATGCCTTGGTACCCTGTCTTGCCAATCTTGGCCGGGTTGGTTTCCTTCTACTTAATCATTCGTTTGCCAATGGAAACTTTGAAGCTATACGGTGTCTGGGTAGTCATCGGATTGGTCTGGTACTTCACTTATGGTATCCGCCATTCGAGTTTAAATCAAAAATAGCTACAGACAAAAAAGGTCGGCACAGAATGACGTATACCCCGAAAGTTAAAGTACTTTCGGGGTATTTTTATGACTAAAATTTCGATAGAAACTAAACTACAGGC